>CAMLRI010000475.1 GCA_946482385.1 uncultured Cellvibrio sp. | reverse complement strand
GCCAATTTATTGCCCGGCTTTAATTGCGCCTGGGCAACACCTGCCCACAGGCAGCCCAGAATCGCCAGGCCGCACAGGCTATGGCGCCCCCAGCTGTTGCTTCCCCTCATACACATCCCCTTCAATAAATTCATTAAGCGATTATCAGATTAATACGGAATAAACAAAAAACGGCTTGTCGCCAAAACTTACATACAAGTCCACCACGAAAAATGCACCTGTATGTAAAACAAAGGCTTAGCAATTTGGTATCGATTTTGCCTGTGATCAACACCGCAAGGAAACTGCAAACCAAATCACACAAATCAGACAAGGGTAACTCAGATGAAACTCACCACTCTCGCTCTGGCGTTTGCCGGGATCACCTTAGCCAGCTCGGCACTGGCAGGCCCCTTCAGCGCCAATGTAACCAACGATGCCTATCAATCCATCGCCAATGGCATACCCACTGCCAATGACTACAACGATGGTTCACCCGACCTCTACGAAGCCGCCAACGCTGTGCTGGGCACCAGCTACAGCAACAACCACGCGATGGATTCGCGCTTTGTCGCCCTGGACGAAGTGTTTGTTGGCACTGGCACCCACACAGTAGCACTGATCGGCCTTACTGCCGGCAACCAAAATACCCTGGGTGTTTACACCGACCTGGGTGTAGGCGCTAACCGCACCGCTGTACTCGGCCCGGAAAGCGGTTTCGGCTTTACCGGCAACGGCAGTGTCGGCAATCCTTACACTGCATCATCTTTCTCAATCACCGGCAACTTTGGTTGGTACCTCACCTCTGCCAGCGGCACCAGCAGCAACACCTTCTTCTCTGAAAGTGCGCTCAATGTGGCTGACCAGGGGCTGGACCACATGATGACCTTTGCCATGCCCGAACTGAACGGCCAATCCATTTTTGTGGATTACGGCTCAGGCGCTACCAGCTACACCTTTGCCAACGCCTTCCTGATCGGCTGGGAAGACCTGCGTTTGAACAATGGCGTACTGGGCGATGATGACTACGACGATATGATTTACCTGGTGGACTTCCGCCCGGTATCTGTACCCGAGTCATCCAGCCTGATCCTGATGGCACTGGGCCTGCTCGGCCTGGTCGCCTGCCGCCGCCGCGCCTAAGTGCGGCACCGGTTGTAAAAAAACCGCCTTAGGGCGGTTTTTTTACAATACGCAACAACAAATACCTAAGGCATCAGCAAATCCCGCTGGGGGCGGAAGTTGAGCGCGCAGGCGCGCACAAATTTATCAATATCATCCAACTTAAAGCTGTGTGCTTTAGCCGTGCCCGGCTGCAACTGCGCGGGAAAAACCCCATAACCACTCAGCAATGCATACCAGGACATAGGCAAATAATACTTATCCATCCCTCGCTGCTTTACCTGCTCAATCACATTGCCCGCCCTCACCCAGGCCTGCAACACCGCGCGCAAATTATCGGAAATATGCTCATGGTTGCGGTTAGCGCGCCAATACTCGGTATCATCGCGGGAATTGCACACATAGTGCGCCACTATGTAATCGCGCACCCCTTCAAAACGGGCATTAATGCGCTGGTTAAAACTGTCGCGGTTGGCGCTGCTAAAACCGCCCAGTTCCCAGGCGTCGATAAAGCCCTGGATCGTCTCCTGCACTATATGCAGCGCGGTTGCCTCCAGCGGCTCGATAAAGCCTTGGGATAAGCCCACCGCCAAACAATTGTGCTCCCAGTGGCGCTCCAAACGGCCGACATTCATTGTTAAATGGCGGGCAGAGACATCCGCATCCAACAGCCCCAATTTTTGCCGCAATTCCGTTTCGGCCTGGTCGGCGGAGCAAAATACCGAGGCATAGACATAGCCATTGCCAATGCGATTGGTCAGCGGGATCTCCCAAGCCCAACCATGGCTCAAGGCTGTGGAAACCGTTTGCGCCCCCAGCATTTCCCCCTGGGGCGATGGCATGGCCACAGCCGAGTCGTTAAATAAATTGTCAGCAAATTTTTTAAAGGGCACCTTCAAGGTTTTTTGCATCAAAAGCGCATTAAAACCCGTGCAATCCACAAACAAATCCGCCGCTATTTCCTGGCCAGTGTCGGTTAACACACTGCGCAAACTGCCGTTATCGCCGCGATTTACCTGCTGCACTTTAGCCTGGATATGGCGCACACCGCGCGCCACGGCTTTATCGCGCAAAAATTGCCCCAACAGGCCGGAATCAAAGTGGTAGCCATAGCCAATCCGGAAGGGAAAGTTAGCGGCCGGCAGCGGCCCCAAATGCTGTTGCGCCAAATAGGCGCTCAAATAAAAACGGTCGGGGTGGGCATAGATATCAACACCGTGACGGCGCATGTCGCAGTTATAAAAAAACGCCGTTTGGGTGTGCAGGTCTATCTCGGAATCAAAGGGATGGAAATAACTATCGTAACCCGGCTTGGTCGACCAGCCGTTAAAGCGAATGCCATTTTTGTAAGTGGCATTGCAGGCCGGCATCCACTCTTGCTCGGCAATCCCCAAATAATCAAAAAAATGCTTTAACTGGGGGGTCGAGCC
>CAMLRI010000474.1 GCA_946482385.1 uncultured Cellvibrio sp. | reverse complement strand
AATCCCTCTAAAATAAATTTAAATGCTTTTATCGCAACATCTTTAGATTGCTCAAGGCCAATAACCAGCAAATCAATTAGAACACCAACATTGGTCATTATTTTATCAAGCATTTCTGGAGTGTCCGTCTCACTTCCATTCCCCCCACCCGAAATCATATAAGCGCCAGCGCCAGTATTCGGGTCAATCAGGGTATAACCCTCACCAATCCAACCATTAAAATTAATCCGAGCTTCGTGGGCTGTCGCAATTTTTCCTGCATCAACGGCATTACGAATATCAGCCTCTGCATCCGCACCAAGATTAATTCTGCCAAGTGCAAGGCTTAGGTTATTTTGGTCGATTGTCCAAATCTTTTGGCCTTCTGCTGATGCAATCGCTAAGGCTTTAACTGCCGATATACCTTGCGCTTTTTCAGTTTCAGTTGAGAACATCTGCTCCGGCACTAAATGCTCCATTGCGCTCATTCTGGCTCCAATAGATTGGCTAAATGCAAGCGACTCATCCTTGTTATTGGTTTTGCTGATGCGGTGTTGTTTGAATTTATCAATATCCATCGATAAACCACCGAAGCTCACATTACGCGGTAAACCATACCAGTATTGGGTTTGTAGACTTGTGCTAAATGTCCCGTAACTCGGTAAACGGTAGCTGAGCATGTTTGCACTTTGCGCCGCTATCTGATCTTGCAAATCGTTTAACGCAAAATAATTAAACACTGTGCCGTAGAGTAAGTCGCCTACCAGATTGTGCTTGGTCAGTGTAGCTAATTGCACTTCGTCTGCACTTTCCAGTTTGGCTTTGGTTTGCTCCAGTTGTTGTTTCAATCTCGCAGCCTGCTCAGGGCTGGCGCCTTGCAGGTCAAGGTCAATCGCCCGGTATTCACCCGCCGTTGGGTGGTTGGTACTGGTTTCCCAACCCTCTTTCGGACTCCATAAACCCATAGTCTCGTAGAGTTCGCTCCCCATCTTGCCCGCCGCACCGGATTTGATGATTTCACCATTGATGGTGAATTCCGCTGTCAGGTTAATCAAATAACCGGGCAGGGTTGTCGGGAGTTTGGCGGGGTCGATAGAACCATCCGCTTCCGGTGCAGGCAATCTGGCTGCGATAATATCTTCATCCGCTTGTGTTGCCGGTTTAAAACTCAGTGCGATAGTTTTACCGGCAAGTTTTGCGGTGGGTTCTTCGATAGAGATGAATTCATCACCGGGATAGCCATAGCTTTCTGTGGCGAGTGAGTATTTGAATTTATGGCGAAGGTTATTCGGCACTTCGCTAAACGTCTGGCTGGTGATAATGCGGTTGTACGGCAAACCGGCTGCGAGTGGCCTTGGGGGAAGTATCTTTATGGTTTGCAGACCGAGCACTTCACCAACCGTTGCTTCCGGATTCTGGTTTTCAATATAGGTTTTTAACTGATTCTGGAAATTGTCGAGCTGGGCTTCGATATCCGCCTGGGGCACATTCTGCACCCAGCCTTCTTCCTCATTCACAATGGATTTGGTTTGGATGGTATTGGCCAGTGCTTCTGCATCGAACGGCACCTGGTCTTTTAAGTTCATCCCTTCGGTGAAATCGTATTGCTTGAAGCTGGCATCCATCGGAATCCAGCTGTCACCAACTTTTTCTACCTCGCCACGGCTGGGGAAGTAATCCACATAGGCCTCTACCCATACATGCTCCAGTTTGAACGCGGCAATCTTGCCGCCTTCAACACGGCCAATCACCGGAACACCACCCATACCCAGAATGCCCTGTGCCGCTTCGGGAGTTTTGGCTCCACCGACCCAGTTCATTACTTTTTCTGCGGGCATTTCTACTGTGCCATAGGCATAGCGGGCGGGAATGTTTGCTGCGCGCAGCAAGGCAATCAACAAGCTCGCCGTATCTATCGCATTGCCCTGTTTGGTTTCCAGCGTGTGTTGTGCGCCCTGGATGGAACCGTGGCTGGGAATGTAGCGGATGTTGTTATGTACCCAGGTGTAAATTTCAATGCTGTTGTTATTCAGTTCAGCAGCAAGTGCTTTTATTTCTGGGGTTAATTGGATTTCAATATTTTCCGTCAATGCAGCTTGCAGCTCGGTGTTGGCGGCATTGGCCATGGCTTGTGCAAGCAGGCCGGGATCCAGATCACCGGCCTGTGCCAGTTGCACGTAATGGGCATAGGGGTTGATGCCGAGATTCGCCTGCAAATCCTGCGGGTTATCCACTGGCTCGCGTACGCTTTCATCCGGGGTGCGCCATGGCAGGTTATCCGGTGTGGCGGGCGTATGCGTAGGTTTAAATTGTTCCTTTTCGAGAGACTGGTTTAACTGTTCCAGTGCCTGCTCTTGTTCAGCTGTACCATCAGCGGCTAACAAACTTGCTAGTTTTGTTTTGGTATTGTTGTAACGGGTTTTGATGTGACTCAGCGCTTCAGCATGGCGCACCTTGATCAGCTGTTTGACTTCGGGGCTTAATTCATTACCGGCAGCAGCTGCCTCCTGCTCAAACTCTACGGCCTCGGCTTCAAAGGTTGTGATAGCTTCCTG
>CAMLRI010000473.1 GCA_946482385.1 uncultured Cellvibrio sp. | reverse complement strand
GGCAAAGCCTTATCGCCACCAATATCCAGGGTGCGCATGGTGACCGGGTGAGGAGCAAATGCGCCCAGCTGCTCGCGGTAAATTGCGCGCTGCTCCTCCTCGCTGGGAAAACGGTCGCGCAACTGGAAGGGAACCTCGGTGCGGTACAAACCAACCCCCTCGGCACCGCGCTCCAGGGAGCGCACCACATCGGCCATCAGCCCGGTGTTAACGAAGAGCGGCAAGCGGTAGCCATCCAGGGTTTCACAGGGTAAATCCTTGAGCGCCTCTAGCCCCTTGACCAGGGCCTGCTCTTCCAGCTCTATAGCTTCGTATTGTTTGCGCAGGTTGTCGTTGGGGTCGGTGTAAACCGTGCCCTTGTAGCCATCGACGATGACCGGGCGGCCATCCAGCTGGGTAAAGGGCAAATCTACGGCGCCCATTACCGTGGGTATGTCCATGGCGCGCGCCAGGATGGCGACGTGGGAGTTACTGGAACCCAGCACCGATACCAAACCCGCCAGCTTTTCTTTGGGGATCTCCCCCAATAAAGAGGCTGTCAGCTCTTCACCGATCACAATGGCCTTGTCGGGGTAAACCCGCGCCTTGTGGTTGGACTCCTGTAGATAAGCCAGCACCCGTCGCCCCAGGTCGCGCAGGTCAGTGGCCCGCTCGCGCAGATAGGGGTCGTTCATGCTGTTGAAAATAGCTTCGTGCTCGAGGATCACCTCACTCCAGGCGTAGGCCGCCGATGCGCCTTTGCGGATACGTCCAGCCACCTCGCCGCCAAGGGAAGCGTCGTCAAGCATGGCAAGATAGGCATCGAACAGTGCCTGCTCCTCGCGGTTGATGCGCGCCTTAAGCTGTGCGCCCAGGGCTTTGATATCTTCGCGCACTGCCACCAGGGAGGATTGCAACAGCGCCACCTCAGCCTCTACATCTTTGCAGGGCTGGTAGGGCACAGAGCGCAAATCCGCTGCGGGGGCAATCACTACCGCCTCGCCAATCGCCACCCCCGGCGCACCGGAAACACCGACAAAACGAGCCTGGGCCGCTTTTTCACCGGAAGGGACAACACCACCGGTCGCTTCAGCGTGGGCGATCACACCGGCCAGCTGGGCCGACATGGTCACCAGAAATGCCTCTTCGCCCTCGTCAAACCGGCGCTGCTCTACCTGCTGGACCACCAGCACACCAAGGACTTTGCGGTGGTGGATAATTGGCACACCGAGAAAAGAGCTGTAGCGCTCCTCGCCGGTTTCGGGGAAATATTGGTAACTGGGGTGCGCCTCGGCGTGCTCCAGGTTGATCGGCTCCTCGCGCACCACGACGCGGCCGACCAGGCCCTCGCCTGCCGCCAGGCGCACATGGCCGACAGCACTGGTATTCAAACCATCGGTGGCCATAAGTACATAACTGCCCTGGGCGTCGCGCAGGTATACCGAGCACACCTGGGTTTTCATCACCTGTTTCACACGCGCCACAATAATCGCCAGGGCGCTTTTCATATCGCGCGCAGCGTTTACTTCCTGAACTATGGAACGCAGTGAATTGAGCATGGACCAGGTCTTTATAGTGGTGAGATACAGGT
The DNA here is from genome assembly GCA_946482385.1 of uncultured Cellvibrio sp. The sequence continues at coordinate 970 of CAMLRI010000473.1, read as the reverse complement.
AAACAGGTTAGCTATGGCGCTCACGGCGCCAGGTATTTTCCAGATGGGCGTGCACCAGCGACAACTCTTTAAGTGCACGACGATACACATCGCGCTTGAAAGCTACCACCTTGCCCAGGGGATACCAGTAACTGACCCAGCGCCAGTCATCGAATTCAGCGCGCCCACCATTTTCCAGGCACACCTTGGCATCATCGCTAAGCAGGCGCAGCAAAAACCATTTTTGCTTTTGCCCCACACAGAGCGGCAGGGAGTTGTGGCGCACCAAACGGTGCGGCAAGCGATAGCGCAACCAACCACGGGTGCAAGCGAGTATTTCCACATCTTCCGGATGCAGGCCCACTTCCTCGTGCAATTCGCGGTAGAGCGCCTGCTCGGGGGATTCGTGGGGATTGATTCCCCCCTGGGGGAATTGCCAGGCATCCTGCCCACCTACACGCCGCGCCCACAACAACTGCCCCTGACTATTCGTCAAAATAATGCCCACATTGGGGCGAAAACCGTCTGCGTCTATCACGGGATTTATTCCCTACAAATTCAGTAAGTTGTGGATCCATCCGGCGATGTTCCACAAGCGAGTCTTGTCCGCACTATATCAGGCTCAGCCAAAGCCGCAACTCTGGGGGGCGATCTTATGCGCCGCCGTTACGCAGGATTGAGCCGCGCTGCCGCTGCCGCTATGCTAGCCGCCCTTTGTTACCTGTGGGAGCCAACCGTGAGCCTAGCTATTTTTGACCTGGACAACACCCTGATCGCGGGCGATAGCGACCACAGCTGGGGCCAATTTCTGGTGGAGCGGGGACTGGTGGATGCCGACCTCTACAAGCGCGCCAACGACCAGTTTTACCAGGACTACAAAAACGCCAGCCTGGATATAGACGCCTATCTGAAGTTTTCGCTCAAACCCCTGACCCAGCACCCACTGCCAACCCTGGAGCAGTTGCACCGCGAGTTTATGGCCAGCCATATC
>CAMLRI010000472.1 GCA_946482385.1 uncultured Cellvibrio sp. | reverse complement strand
TTGTGGCAGTGGGGGCAACCGGCGCCGCGTTTAAATGGCACCTGGCTAAAATCGCGCCCCTTGCCGACGACTTTTAATAATTCCTGCTCATTAACATCCGGGGTATGGGGCTGGATACAGCTGCTGCAAATACGCCGCACCAAACGCTGGGCGATAATCGCCTTAAGCGCCGCAGCCACCAAATAACCATCTACCCCTATATCCATTAAACGCATGGCGGAGCTGATGGCATCGTTGGTGTGCAGGGTGGATAGCACCATGTGGCCAGTCATAGAGGCGCGCAGGGCAATTTCGGCGGATTCCGCATCGCGTATCTCGCCCACCAGCAGAATATCCGGGTCCTGGCGCAGGGTGGCGCGCAGCACGCTGGCAAAGGTGAGGCCGATTTTTTCGTGCAGTTGCACCTGGCTAATACGCGGCAGACGATACTCCACCGGATCTTCCACGGTGATGATTTTTTTCTCGGGCTTATTTAATTCCGATAGGGCGCCGTAGAGCGTGGTGGTTTTACCACTGCCGGTGGGGCCGGTCACCAACACCAAGCCGTGGGGGCGGGTAATGGCATTGCGGAAGCGATGGATTAAATTGGCCGGCATACCCACTTTATCGAGCGATAAAACACCATCGGTTTGGTCGAGCAAACGCATCACCACCGATTCACCAAACTGGACCGGCATGGTAGACATACGCACGTCGATATTGCGCTGCTTTACCTTGAGGTTAAAGCGGCCATCCTGCGGTAGGCGTTTTTCGGAAATATCCAGGCTTGCCATAAGCTTCAACCGCACCACCAGCGCCGAGGCGATGCGTTTTTCGTTCATCACCTGCTCTAACAATACGCCGTCGATACGGTTGCGGATGCGCAATACTTTTTCATCTGGCTCGATATGGATATCCGAAGCCTTGGCGGCAATAGCCTCTTCAAAAATCTTTTGCAGCAGTTTTACCACCGGCGCTTCGCTATCGGTGGCATCGGTCACAAAGTCTGCCAAATCCACCGCCGATTCTTGCAGCTCCTCTTCCAGCTCGGTGGCCAGGCTGGCAATTTCGCTGGCGCGGGTATAGGCGATATCGAGAATATCCAGCAGCTCCGATTCGCGCACCACCGCCGGCTTGAGGTTTTTTTGCAGTATGCGCTGCAATTCATCCAGGCAAAAAATATCCGTAGGGTCGGCCATGCCCAACAGCAGGCCGTCGAAATCCTCGCGCAGCAGCATGACGCGGTAGCGGCGCGCGCTGGTTTCCGGCAAGCGCTGCACCAGCTCGCGGTCAAAACGGAATTGCTTTAATTCCACAAAGGGAATATTCAATTGCGCCGAGAGCAGGTTGAGCAGCGCATTTTCCTCCACGTAACCCAGCTCCACCAGAGTGGCCCCCAGCTTGCGCCCGCTGAGTTTTTGCTCTTGCAGGGCGTGCTGCAACTGGGTGTCGCTGATCATTTGTTTTTCGACCAGCAAGTCGCCAATTCGGATACGTTTTTGCGGTGTCATGTTCATGAAAGTTTTATCTCGTTACTAGCCGCGTAATGCCGCTATGCGTTGTTCTATATAGTCGCGCACTTCCGCTTGCAATTCGCCCTGCTCTGCCAAACGCTGGTAAGCCTGTAATGCCTGGGGGCGGTTATCCAGGGCATCCAGGGCCAGGGCGTAGCCGAGCCAATAGGCTGGTTTATCGCCAAAGGTTTGCAGCAAACCTTGGTAAGTGTTGGCCGCCTGCTGGTAATAGGCCAGTTTTTGATAAAGGCCACCGAGCAGGGCGCGATAATTTTCGTGCTGGTTTGCCAACTCCAGTTTTTGCTCCAATTGTTGCAGTGCCTGGGCGTCATCGCCCTGCAATAGGCTTAAGCGCGCGGCAATATACTGGCGATCCACCTCGGCCAGCACTTGGGTTTGTTGCAGCAACTGTGCCGCCGCTGCCGCGTCGCCAAGCTGGCAGTAAAAATCCAACAACAGGAGTGTGGCCTGCGGGCTGGTATCGGGATTGGCCGTAACGTAAGCATCCAACTGTTCAATCGCCAACTGCTGTTGGCCACTCGCCCACAGCGCCTGGGCTTGGGCATGTTGTTGCTGGTCGCGCCACTCGCTGTTGGGGTATACATCCAAACGCCTATCGCCCGCTGCGCTTGCGGCTGCAACACTGGGTTGTATTTGCTGTTCGCTATTTTGGGTTGGCGCTTGTGTTGGTGCAGGTTCATAGGGCAGCGAATTGGCTGGAGGATTGGTTGAAGCATTGGCAATTGCAGTTGCCAGGGTGTTGGCAAAACTTTGTAGCGGCTCGTAATCGGGCGCCACCTTTAGCGCGCGCTTAATCAGGGTATCTGCTTCGGCTACATTGGCGCGCTGGTATTGGCGCTGCGCCATGGCCAAATAGCGCTCGGCAATTTGCAGTAAACCCTGTTGCGCCAACGTATTGTTGGCGTCTAGCGCCAGCACCTGTTGGTAGTAGCTATAGGCGTTATCTTCAATTGGCGAAGTCAACCTGTCGCGCGCCAGAGCCTGGCGCGCCAGGGACAACCACTGGTCGATTTGCTCTTGATTAATTTGTTCTTG
>CAMLRI010000471.1 GCA_946482385.1 uncultured Cellvibrio sp. | reverse complement strand
CCTTCTGGGTGCCTCCCAGGGCCGCTTTTGCGTTGCAGCAAAAGCTTGCGCAATCTTTGCACATTTTGTTGATGAAAATATTTTTCATTTGGTATAGTTGCGCACCTGAAAAAGCATCTCCATAGCATTTGCACACAAAGGAACTCCCGATGATTGACTCAACCCGCCTCTCCCAATCTGTTAAGCCCTATTCCCTGAATCCCCTGGCCTTAGGCATTGCCCTGGCGATAGGTGGCAGTTTTGTGGCCGCCAACCCTGTATTTGCCGAGGCGGCGCCCAAAGCCTTGCCCAAGGTAGTGGTGGTGGGCACCGATGAGGGAGATGCCGAGCGTCAGCCAGGTTCAGTGGCGGTGGTAACGGAAGAAACCCTGCAGCTGCGCCAGCCGCGCTCTACCGAAGAAGCCCTGCGTGCGGTTCCCGGTGTGGCGGTTAAGCCGGAAGAGGAAAGTGCAATTGTGGCCAATATAGGTATCCGCGGCCTCAGCTCGGCGGATTACAAAACCCTGATCTTGGAAGACGGCGTACCTGTTGCCCCCGGTTTGTTTGTGGGCAATGGCCGCTACTACAACCCTCGTATCCAGCGCATGGAAAGCATAGAGGTGCTCAAGGGCGCCGCCTCCCTGCGCTACGGCCCCAGCACCATTGGCGGGGTGATTAACTACATCACCAAGCAGCCGGAAGATGGCGTACAGCTGGAAGCCCGCGCCGGTTCCTTTGATTCCCGCGAGGCCACCCTGGAGCTGGGTGGCAGCAGCCCATCCCAGGAGGCCAAGTTTGGCGCTGTGATTACCCGTGCTACCAGCGATGGCTTTATGGATAAGGGTTATGACATGACTGACATCATGCTCAAAACCGGTATGGCCGTGGGCGAAAACCAATGGGTAACCCTGAAGTACACCGACTATGACAACACCGCCAACATCTCCTACCGCGGTGTGTTCCTGGATGAATACCGCCGTGGTGTGGATTACAACCCGGCGCCAGATGATTATTTTATTACCGGCCGCCGCTCCCTCGACCTGAACCACGAGTGGGACATAGATGCCACTACCAAGCTGACCACCCTGGTATTCGGCAGCGAAACCTATCGCGATTACTGGCGCTATGGCACCAACAACACGGCTTCAGCGGCGGCCGAGCGCTGGGTATACACCGACAACCTCAATGGCAACAACCGCAGTTTTGACCGCTTTGGCGTGGATAGCCGATTGAAATTGCAGCACCAGTTGTTTGGTGTTCGCAACGAGTCGGAAGTGGGTTTGCGCTTGATGAACGAATCCATGAACGATGTGACTATTGCGGCTAACCGTTCATCGCCACGTACTGGCTCAGTCAGCCGCGATGTGGTTGATTCTGCCGATAGCCTGGCGCTTTATGCACAAAATCGCTTTGTGCTGACTGAGCGTTTGGCCATCACCGCCGGCTTACGCGCCGAAAGTTACGAGCAGAAGCGCAACGATAAGCGCGGCAGATCAATTATCCAGGGCTCCACTGTGATATATGAGCCGGTGAAGGTAGATACATCCAACACCGAAGTATTGCCAGGGCTGGGTGCCACTTATCAAATCAACCCATCGTTACAGGCTTTTGCCAGTGTTTATGAAGCCTTCTCGCCGGCACTCAATGGCGATGCGCTCAACGGCCTGGAAGACCAAAAACTGGAAGCGGAGCGCTCTACCAATTTTGAAGCGGGTGTGCGCGGTGCGCGCGACAGCATCAACTACGAGCTGGCCTTTTTCCGCATGGATTTCGACAACCAGATTATCCCGGCCAACTCCAATAGCCAGTTCCAGGTTACCAATGGTGGCGAAACCCTGCACCAGGGCTTGGAAGCGGCCTTGGGTTGGCAATTGGGTGGCGGCTTTGTCCTGAACGCCAATGCCACCTACATCCCCGATGCCGAGTTTGATGGTGCCCGTCGCGATGCCAATGGCAATATCACTGTTCCCGATGGCAACCGCATCACCTATGTGCCCGAGTTGGTGGCCAACCTCAGCCTGGAGTACACCCTGGGCAATTTGCGCAGTGCCCTCAGCTTGCACCACACCAGCGAGCAGTACACAGATGTGCTGAACACCAAACCCATTGCCGAGAACACCAGTGGTTTCTTTACCGGCCAGATCGACAGCTACACCCTGCTTGATTTGAACCTGGTGTATCAGCTCACCCAGGAGCTGAGCCTGAGCGCCAGTGCCAAAAACCTGACCGATGAAAAGTACATCGCCAGCCTGCGCCAGGGGATTTACGTGGGTACAGAGCGCAGCCTGGATGTGGGCCTGCGGGTGAAGTTCTAAACCTCCTGCGGTTTAACCGGCTCTTGCTCCTATCAATCCCGCCTTGTGCGGGATTGTTTTTTTCTGGCCATAGGGCATCGGCCTTGGCATTATGTGGCGCTACAGCCTTGCATCTATACCTATAAAAACTACACCGATAAAAACTATACCTATAAAACCTCGTTATCACGCCTCGATAAGCAACCACTATAACAACACTAAAACATCCATCGACCGAGGTACCCATGAAGAAACTCCGTCCCATTGCCCTGCCATTGGTGGGGGG
>CAMLRI010000470.1 GCA_946482385.1 uncultured Cellvibrio sp. | reverse complement strand
GCCCATGCACAAACCCTTCAATAAAATAAACAGATAATCTTTTAACGTTCGCTCAGGCTGATGCACTACAGGCTCCTTGATAAGCTAACTTTATTCATTAAAAAAATACGCGCGGATTCTAGCGAAAAGCGGCAGCCGATACTCATCAATTTCGTTGACCAATTGATGACCGGCATCGGCAATATAGTGCAATTGCAGTTGTGGCAATTTGCGCTGCAGCTGGGGAATGTTGTAGCGCCAGGCCACGGTCATATCGCCGGTGCCCTGCACCACCAGCAGGGGCACATCCTTGGGGGCAAAGGTTTTGAATTGGGCATCCCAGGCTTTCATGGCGCCCACCCAGCGCACCGACAGGGTTTTATCCTGCAGCGGGTCGCGCTCATCCACCAATTCGATAAACGCCAGGTCGTGGGAGCTGCGCGAGCGGCTGCGCTTAAGGCGCCGGCAAAAAGGGCTGAGCAGGGCATAAGTAAATCGCCCCAGGGTCCACCAGGCGCGCGGCACCAGCAGCGGCGAACAGAGCGCAATTTTGTGCCATTCACGCGCCTGCTGCGGGTAGCGCCACAAATGGTTGAGCAGCACCGCCGCCCCGGTGCTCTGCCCCAGGCAATAGCGCGGGCCGGGCAACAGCGGCGCCAGGGCATCCAGCACCCCCGCCAGCACATCGCCATACTCATCAAAACTGCCAATGGCCGAGCGCTCGCCGCTGCTCAGGCCATGGCCGGGCAAATCAAACGCCACCACCGCCAGCTGGTTATCCAAACCAAAGCGCAGCGCCTTATCGAAAATCCCTACATGGTCGTAATAGCCGTGCACCACCACCAAAGTGCCCCGGGCATTGGCCGGCAGCCAGTAGTGGCTGGCAATGCGATACCCCGCCAGCGCCAGCGCGCCCATGCCATGGCGCACACCCAACTGCCGCGCAAAATTAATCTGATAAAAATCCAGGTAGGCCTGCACCTGGGCATCGGCGGTCCAGGCAGCATCGCGCTCTGGGTCGCCACTCAGGGTGGGCATATGCTCGGCTATACTCAACCAAGAATAGGACAGCAAGGTATTGGACATAGATTAATCTCGTTAAATCACCTTGATACTCTAGCCATTCACCTTGCCCAAGGCGAGGCAATTTAACTGCGACACTGGCGCACCCGTCCTCTATAATCCAGCCACGGCGATAACAACAGCTATAGATAACAACGACGAGCCCCAACGCATGCAAAAACATATTTTCAATATTCACGACGTGGTGCTGTTTATGACCATGGCCGAGTGCCTGCTGCTGGTCATTTTCCAAACCATGCTGCCGGTTAAAAATAAACTCGCCAACCGCCTGCTCAGCGCCTTTATGCTTTCCATCGCCATAGGTACCGCCTGTGTGCTGGTGCTCTGGAATGACGATGTACACATCGCCCCCGCTTTTGACGACTGGCTGCTGCCCTACTGCCTCACCGCCGCGCAATTGCTCAAAGGCCCCATACTACTGCTCTATGTCGCCTCGATTACACAGGATGCCTTCCGCCTGGAGCGCAAACAGCTGCTGCACCTGCTGCCGCTGGGCCTTACTTGGCTATGGCTATTAGGCCTCTCTATAGATTCGGAGGATTTGCGTTTCCGCACCCTCGGCCAAACCCCTTTTGAGCGCGAACTGGCCAATGCTGTATGGCACTTTATTAAAACTGTGCCCTTGGCCTATGGCATAGCTGCGGTGCTGCGGGTGCGCGCCTACCGCCGCAGCCTGGAAAACCAATACTCACACTTCTCGCCCCTGGAACCCAGCTGGCTCAATATGCTCAGCCTGGGCTTTTTGTTCACCTGGAGCTTCTCCATCCTGGTGCACCTGATCGCCAACACAGTCGCGCTCAACTATCCCAGTATTTCCGACAGCTTCGGCATTGCCGAAAATTATTTAATCCTGATTTTAATCAATGCCCTGTTTATCAACAGCCTGGTACACACCCATCAACTGCTCACCACCAAACCCGAACCACCCAAGGACAAAAGCGATGAAAAGCTCAGCGACAGCGCCATCGCCAAGGTGCAAGAGGGCATGGAAATGCAAAAATTATTTCTCAAGCAAAACCTCAATATCGAAGAGTTTTCCAAGCGCATCCACCTTTCGGTAAAAGATGTGTCGGCGGTCATCAACAAACACTATGGCACCAACTTTTTTGAATTTATGAACAGCTACCGGGTAGAGGAAGCCAAGCGCCTACTCAGCGACCCGGCTTGTGCCGATATGACAGTGATGGATGTGCTGCTGCAAGCTGGCTTCAACAGCAAATCCGCCTTCCACCGCTTCTTCAGCCGTTTGGTCGGCATGTCGCCCACTGAATATCGCAAGCAGCGATTGGGCAACAAAGAGTGAGAATTTATAGAGGCCAACCTGCTTTAGTGACGCCAATCACAGGATCAGCAAGCGAGCGAAAACCCCAGGGAAGATGGGCGCTAAACTGCCGCCCTTTGACCAGCACACACAAGGACGCCCAAGATGCCCCATTACGTGTTCCGCTTTCGCGACGGCACCGCCTACGAAGTCACCGACCGCTACACCCGGCCCTATTCAT
>CAMLRI010000469.1 GCA_946482385.1 uncultured Cellvibrio sp. | reverse complement strand
CTCCCATTTATTGCCCATAGGTGTCCCCGGTGGGCAGGGTGAGCGGCCTTCGCGCCTGCCAAAATTTTTGTAATGCTCTTTAGCAGACATGCCACTAGCGGCCACATCGGGGTTGTTCTTTAAATACCAGTCTGAATCAAAGCGGCGTTTAAGCATGGATTAGATAAAACCTAAAGACGGTGTGCAATTGTATCACCTGCAATTAGCGCTCCGCGCCTGCTAGCTACCAAGCCTGGCGAGCAGGGGTTCAAGAAAGGCGGAGTAGCTTTTGGCGCAATTCTCGCTTCCCTGCTTGGGTGCCGCCCGGTGTGATTGCTGGATAAAACTCTGCACTGCCGCAATAAATTCCTGGTGTGATGAGCAGACTTGCAACTGTTCATGGCCGGGATCTATGCCGGGAATCTCACTGGTAACACAGGCTAGCCCCAGTGCCTCATACATTTTGAGCTTCAAGGGGTTCATATACAGTGAATGTTTATCCAGGCTATGGGGCATGATGGCCAGATCGCATTGGCTGGCAAACGCGATCAGATCCCGCTCACGCATAGGCCCGTGATAGATAAACTTATCGCTTTGGGCGAGTAACTGCGTCAATTCATCCAGTGCACGCTCTGCAGTTCCTACCAAGTGAATTTTTACATTCTCGCTCAATTGTGCCTGCAAGTTGAGGAACAGCGGCCAGTCTATACGGTCGTTCATATTCCCCGAGTAAATGATGTCATAGCTGGATTTACCCGTTTGATGTGCAGGCAGGTTGGTTGAGGGTGGCAGTGTGTACCAATTGGGAATTAGCGCAGTCGTTGGCTGGCTGCAAATACCGCCATCGACAAAATAGGTCTGATTGATTGCCGAGTTAAAAACACAGGCCTGGGCAAAATGACTGAACGCCGCATACTGTTGTAACAAGGGTAGAGGGTTGACTGACTCCCAAGATGTTTGATTGTCCACAAAATCGCAGACGCTCGTATAACCATCCAGCGCTTTTAACAGTTGTGTATATTCGGTAATGGCGGGGAAGAGGATGCAGAGTGTATTGCTAGGATAGAGTTTTTTATCAATCAAAAAGCGGTTAAAAATAGACGCGAAATCCTCCGATGATTGAATGCACAGGCTTTGGTAATGAATGCCGTCCTGCTGCATTCCTTGTTGCTTGGCAAAATAATCGCGGTAAATAAACTGCTTGTCTGAATCCGGGCGATCTTTGCCTTGGGCATAGGCAGCCAATTGCTCGGGGGTGATGATCTCCAAAAGTGTCACTTGCAGCTGGGGGTTTTTCGCCAGATGTCTGGCTATTTGATCCACCCGTCGACCATAGAGGCCTGCATCGTGCTGTTTCCACACCAGCAAAATATTTTTATTGGTAGGCAGTGCTCCGCTGCGGCTGCGCGGCATAAAGCCAGGGAACAAGCTGGCGGCGGTTATTCCACTTTGCTGCGCCTCTTTTTCCAGGGCCTGAAACACCTGAAAATTCGCAGTAAGGGTAAAGCTATTGGGCAGCTCAATTTTTTTGCTGTAGCCAATGGCAGCTAATAATTGTTCGGCAAAATTCTCGCTGTTAAATAGATAAATACCTTTAATATCCGCCAAGTCAACGACTGCTGGGCTTGCAGGTACCAGCACGGGACGCGCATTTGCTAAAGCATCGCCAATTTTAGAGGAAATTTGATAGTTAGTAATTTCCTGGTTGGCACTGGCATCTGGAAAACCGCTAATAACAACATCCAAATTTTGCAAATGGCTGTTTAAACTGCAAGCGTCAATTACATCATGCACTTCACAGCCCAGTGCTAGCAGTTGGTCTCTAATCGATGCAGGGTCGTAAATTCCACCAACCACAAATTTTAGTTTAAGGCCGCGCGATTTATTGAGATAGCTAATTGCCCTGGCGGCTTTCACTACGCCTTTGTGGGGCCGTGCGGTACCAATAAAACCAATGCGAATTTCCTGTTTAATATTGGTTTGGCGGGAGCGATGGGGGTTTTGAGGTGCGCGTGCATGGCGCACCAGCTGGCCGCCAAAAGTGGCTTGTAAACTGATGCTGGCTACACTGCGCTGGGGAATTGTTGCGAGTAATGGCTGGGCCATTAAATGGGATAGCCAACCGCAGGGCAGGGTTTTCAGTTCTTCTGCCTTGGCCAATGCAGCCTCATTGTCATCTATGTCTTGAATAAAACAGCTGTTGGCATGGGCCAGGTGCTTGGCGAGCTCATAGGAAGGCAAGCAAGGCTTACAAATCCAAATGCTGTCAAAGCAAAGGCCAATATCGCGGAACAATTTAAAATAAGTCTCGCGCTCACCCCAGGGAATAAGCACCACCTTAACATCGGAATTAATTAAGGGCGGCCATAACCCCTGGCCAAATACACCCAAATCAAAAGCAAAAATAACGGCTGGGCGCTGTTGTTTAACTATGTTGTACAGCACTTGTGCGCGGCCAACAGGATTGTGGGCGCCATCCCAGCAGGTAATAGCAACAGAATTGGCTTGACGGGCAATTTTCAGCGCATCGAATACCGAGCACAGGCGCCCTGGCTGTAGTGTCGCACCGGTAAAGGTTTTGCTATCAACAAG
>CAMLRI010000468.1 GCA_946482385.1 uncultured Cellvibrio sp. | reverse complement strand
GAGCCGAGGATGGAGTGCTGGCGGACGGGGGTTCAAATCCCCCCGGCTCCACCAATCCAAAAAACAAAACCCCCGACCAGAAATGGTCGGGGGTTTTGTTTTTCTGGTGGCACTGCGGTTGGATTTTCCCTCATATCATCGTCCCCTTTCAAAACCTGACTCGGGAAATGCCATCTATCAAACCACCAAGATTCGCGGTGCGATCAGGAAACCAAGCGTTGCTAAATGGGGTAACTTTTTCATTTATAGGGGTAATAACATGGCCTTTTACCCCAATTATGAGCTGAGCCATTTGGTATGAACCCCCACGGCACTCTTCAATTTGGCATAGTCATTTAAGGGTTGACTGGGTAGACTGCTAACGATTTTAAACGACTCTAGTCTTTTACCGGGTGCCAAAACCATGTCCGCCGAACCCTGGGTCACCGCCCTAGACGTTGCCGCACACTTAGGCGTCGCCAAAGATACCGTCTACCGCTGGCGCGAACGTAAAGGCCTGCCGGCACACAAGATCGGCCGGCTGTGGAAGTTTCAGCTGTCTGAGGTGGATGAATGGGTGCGTGCTGGTGGGGCGGATGAAGGCACGAATGAAGACGCACCCCATAACAACACGATTAAATAAACGATTAGGACACTCGCATGCAGAACGCCCAACACCAAAACCTGGTCGGTTTTATCTGGAACATCGCCAACAAGCTGCGCGGCCCGTATCGCCCGCCGCAATACCGCCGGGTGATGCTACCCCTTATCGTGTTGCGCCGCTTTGATTTGGTACTGGCCGAAAACAAGCAAAAAGTACTGGATGAAAAGCAGCGCCTGGAAGATAAAGGCATCACCGGCCCCGCACTGGAAAAAGCCCTGTCGCGCATTGCCGCCAACGATCGCAAGCAAGAGCTGTTTAACACCAGCGGTTTTACCTTTGAAAAACTGCTGGGCGATGCGCCCAATATTGCCGGCAACCTCATCGCCTACATTCAGGGCTTTTCACCCCGCGCCCGCGATATTTTCGACAAGTTTGAATTTGAAACCGAAATCGCCAAGCTCGATGAAGCCAACCGCCTGTTTTTAATCATCAAAGAATTCTGCTCACCGACTATCGACCTCTCGCCCAATACCCTCAGCAACCTGCAAATGGGTTACCTGTTTGAAGAGCTGGTGCGCAAGTTTAACGAGCAGGCCAACGAAGAAGCCGGGGATCACTTCACCCCGCGCGAGGTTATTCGGCTGATGGTGCAACTGCTGTTTACCGGCGAAGACGGCATATACGAAAAAGGCATTTACCGCAGCGTGTACGACCCAACAGCGGGCACCGGCGGCATGCTGTCGGAATCAGAAAAATTTATCTGTGGCGATGGCGTGAATGTTGGCCTCAACCCCGATGCCCATATCGAACTGTTTGGCCAGGAATACAACCCCGAGTCCTACGCCATTTGCTGCTCGGATTTACTGATTAAAGACGAACCGATTAACAACCTGATTTACGGCGACACCCTCGGCATTAAAGACGCCAAAAACAAAACCAATGGCTTTGTGGCCCACGACGGCCACCCGGATAAAAAATTCCACTACATGCTGGCCAACCCGCCTTTCGGCGTTGAGTGGAAGCCCGAAGAAGACTTTGTGCGCGAGGAATACAATAATCTGGGCTTTAACGGCCGCTTTGGCGCTGGCCTGCCGCGTATTAACGACGGCTCGCTGCTGTTTTTACAGCATATGATCGCCAAAATGCACAACCCACCCCAAATGGGCGGTGATGGCTCGAAAATCGCCATCGTCTTTAACGGCTCGCCGCTGTTCACCGGCGATGCCGGTTCTGGCGAATCCAATATCCGCCGCTGGATTATCGAAAACGACAGGCTCGATGCCATAGTCGCGCTGCCCGACCAGATGTTCTACAACACCGGCATTTACACCTATGTGTGGATAGTCACCAACAAAAAGCCCACCCACCGCCAAGGTAAGGTGCAGTTAATCGATGGCACCCGCCATTTCAAAAAAATGGATAAAAGCCTCGGCAATAAGCGCAACGAACTTTCCGACGAGCACATTAAAGAGCTGGTGCGCCTCTATGCCGAATACGAGCACGATGCTGAAAGTAATGTGTTAATCGATGGTAAGCCCGAGCCGCGCATTTGCAGCAAACTGTTTAAAAACCAAGACTTCGGCTTTTTAAAAATCACCGTCGAGCGGCCGCTGCGGCTGAATTTTCAGGTAAGTGCCGAACGCATTGCCAAACTCGACGAGCAAGCCGCGTTTAAAAACCTCGCCACTAGCAAAAAACGCAAAAACGAAGCAGCCTATGTCGCCGAAGTCGCCGCCGGTGAAGCGCTGCAAGCGGCCATTAAAGCCATGTTGGAAGGCATGGCGAAAGATGCAAAAAGCAATGGCTTATTTAAAAACCGCACGCAATTTGAAAATGTTTTAAACAAAGCGATAAAACAGGCCGAACTCAAACTCGGCGCACCGGTGAAAAAGGCGATTCTGGCAGCCCTGAGCGAACGCGATAAAACCGCCGATATTTGTTTAGACGCCAAAGGCAAGCCCGAGGCAGATCGGAAGAGCACACGTCTGAACTCC
>CAMLRI010000467.1 GCA_946482385.1 uncultured Cellvibrio sp. | reverse complement strand
TAAATGCCTGGGTTAAGTTCAAGCGGCTGGATGCTGTTTGGGCGGGGCCGAGAACTGTTACATAGGGGTTGGCGGCGACTTGTAAAATGGTAATGCCCGAGGCAAGTACAAAAAGCGCAAACAAAAATACGGCATAACCACTGGTGGCGGCGGGATAAAAAAGTGCGCAGCCGCCGGAGGCAATTATCAGGCCTGTAACCGCACTATTTTGGTAACCGATTTTTTTAACTAAATGTCCGGCTGGCAGGGAAACAATAAAGTAAGCACCAAAAAAGCAAAACTGCACCAGCATGGCTTGGGTGTAGCTGAGTGTATAAACACTTTTTAAGTGGGGGATAAGCACATCATTGAGCGATGTTAATAAACCCCACATAAAAAACAGGATGGTGATAATAACCAGTGGGATAGTGTTGTTTGCCTGTTCGTGGACTGGCAGGGCCGTAGTTGAAGAGCCGGGTACGCTCGCCATGGTGGGTTACCTCATTGTTATAAGAGTGTTTGTCGTGTGGTTTTTTTACTGCCACTATCCCTGTGAGTTCAGTGGTCTTCACCAGTGATAGTACACGCCGATATGTGTACTGCCGGCTTGGCCATAGGTAGCGCCAAGCGCGCCGTACTATAATCCAAGCCTTCATGGCTGTCACAGGATTTATCCTGCTTTTGCGCCAAGGTTTGCCCCCAGGGGGAGCATCTCTTATGGTTGTTTTGATGCTAAGCTGGGCGGGCCCGTAATATTTGGATGTTGCACGCTAAAGAGAATTAAATGACTAAAGCAACCATAGATGATGTCGCCGCTTTGGCGGGGGTATCGATTAAAACTGTATCGCGGGTGGTGAACAACGAACCCAATGTACGCCCGGCAACTCGTGAAAAAGTTGAGGCGGCTATTGCCGAGCTGGATTATCGCCCCAATTTGTCGGCGCGCAGTCTGGCGGGCAATCGCTCCTATTTGTTGGGTTTGATTTACGGCCAACCGGGTGCCCACTATGTGTTGGATATCCAGGAGGGGGTGCTGGAAATCTGCCGTCCCCAAGGCTACGAGCTGATTGTGCATCCGGCCAACCACCGCGCGCCGGATTTGCTTGACGAGGTGCGCGAGCTGATCCTGGAAAAGCGCGTTGATGGCGTGATGCTGACGCCGCCGCTGTCGGACAATATGGATGTGATTGCGGCGCTGAAAAAAATGAATATCCCTTTTGTGCGGGTTGCCCCGACAGAAGATAAGGGGGCATCGCCCTATGTGGAGACCAACGATCAGGAAGCCTCCTACGATATGACCTGCCAATTAATTGCCATGGGGCACACGCGCATTGGTTTTATTTGTGGCCACCCGGATCACCGCGCAGTATCCCTGCGTTACGAGGGCTATAAGGCGGCGTTGATTGAAAACCAGTTGCCGCTCGACCCCGCCCTGGTGGCCGTGGGCGATAACAACTTTGAATCGGGTGAGGTCTGCGCAAAACAACTGCTGCAAGCCAAACACAAGCCCACCGCTATTTTTGCGGCCACTGACGATATGGCGGCAGGGGTTATGATGGCGGCGCATCAATTGGGGTTTGCTATACCTGGGCAGTTATCGGTCGCCGGGTTTGACGATACCCCTGTTGCCCATCAGATATGGCCATCCTTGACGACTATCCGCCAGCCCATTCGCCAAATGGCACGCAAGGCTACGGATTTATTGCTCAAGCAACTGCGCGGCAAGGAAATTCAGTTGCCTGCCAGCCTGCTCAGTTCCAGCCTGATTATGCGTGACTCCACCGGGCCTTTGCAGAAGGGAAAAAATAAAGCAGCGGAAAAATAAGCTGTTTTTAAGAAATAAGAAGCCGCAAAAAAAATGCACCCGCAGGTGCATTTTTTTTGCGCGCACGCCAGCTTAGCTTTTGAGTGCCGGGGTGTTGTGGATCAACCAGGCGGCAGAGCCGACCAGCGCGGCCTTGTCATTAACAATCAAGCGAATGGATATATCGCTGACGTAATTGCTCATGGGGCCTTTGTTTTTGTAGCGCTCCAAGAAGTGGGTTTCGTGCAGTATGCCCTGCAATTTGGGGGTAATTCCGCCGCCGATCACTACGCCGCCTTTGGCGCCCCAGGAGAGCGCCTTGTCGCCGGCAACTTCGCCGAGAATTTCACAAAAGGTCACTACCGCTTCGCGGCAAATCGGATCTTCATTGCTGATGCCTTTAATACTGACATCTGCTGGCGTGTAAGCCTGGGCATTGACGCCTGCGCGGTGGGCGAGGGCGCGGTAGAGGTTAACCAGCCCGCCGCCGGAGAGGATGTTTTCTACCGAGACGTGGTTTTGCTCTTTGAGCAAAAAGGATTTGATTTCCATTTCCTTATCGTTCGTGGGGGCGAAACTGGCGTGGCCACCTTCAGTGGGCACAATTTTCCAGTGACCCTGGTCGGGCACCAGGCCCGCCATACCAAAACCTGTGCCTGGGCCCATCACCACTATAGGGGCGGCGGGGTTGCTCTTGGCGGCATAGAGGGTGGTCAGCTCGCTATCCTGCAAAAAGGGTACGGCATAAGCCAGGGCAGCAAAGTCGTTAATCACGTGCAGGCTGGTCATACCCAGTTGTTCC
>CAMLRI010000466.1 GCA_946482385.1 uncultured Cellvibrio sp. | reverse complement strand
CACTCTGCCCGAGTGGTGAAATCGGTAGACACAACAGATTTAAAATCTGTCGATCGCAAGGTCGTGCCGGTTCAAGTCCGGCCTCGGGCACCATCCAAAAACCCCTTTAAATTCAATTAATTACACGTTCTGCGAAGGTATTTGATCATCGTGGGTTTTGTTGACACTTCGCGAAAGTGTCAACGGATTGCGCTACGCGCGGTTCAGGTTTTTTCAGCGAGAGTTGCAGCGGATTGCGTCGCACAGCTTCAGCCAAATGTTCAGGGCTTAAGTGCGCATAGCGCATGGTCATCTGAATAGTTTCGTGGCCGAGAATCTTGTTCAGGTCCAATAAATTTCCACCGCTCATCATGAAGTGCGATGCAAATGTGTGGCGCAACACATGGGTGAGTTGTGAGCGCGGCAGCTCGATACCAGAGCGCTCCACGGCATATAAAAATGCAGCGCGGCATGATTTAAATAATCGCCCGCGCCTTGGTCGACCATCGAATATTTCTGCCTCCAATTCTTCCGAAATAGGGATGCTACGATTGCGGCCATTTTTGGTTGCTGTAATGTGAATTTTCCCAGCGTGTACGTGTTCAGCGCGCAATTTTTCTGCTTCACCCCAACGACAACCAATGGATAAACAAATCTTCGATACTGTCACGACATCGCGGTTACGGCTGCTTTCCAATTCAGATAACAAACGATGAATTTCAGCGAACGATAAAAATGATAACTCGCGCTCGGCGAATTTTAATTTTTTTAAACGGGAGTAGGGGTTAGATGACTTCCATTCACCAATGCGGATCAACTCATTGAAGGCTGACTTCAAGTAAGTTAACTCATGGTTCATATGGTTTGGCGTGATCCCCTGATTGATACGAGAATGCCTGTGGCAACAGCAGGGTGATGGCAAAATGTTTGTGGGGAGCTGGGCAGATAGTTTTTGGGCAGGCCGCACCATTGAATTACCCAGCGAGTGGATGGCCAGCGCCGGTGTGGCCAACAAAGCGCGCATTCCCGCCGTGCCAAAACTCCGCCCAGGGGCGCACCTGGTGAGCGGTGGTATCGTGACCCAGGTTCACCTGGATGGCGAGCACATGAACATCACCTGGAACAAGAACCCCTGGGGCACCCGATGGACGAACAGATTAAGCGTATAACCGAACGCAACCACCCGGAACTGTTTGCGCGCCTCCACTTGCCTATCCTGGGGCGCGTGGAGGCGATTAGCGACCCGGTGAGGGGTAACGCACTGGGTGAACGCTTTCGCCCACGCTACGCCATTGACGTGGCGGTGCTGAAGCCGGACGGCCAACCCGATGAGCTGGTGCCGCTGTTTCGCGCTGTGCCGCTACCCGTGCAATCGGCTGGCCTTGAAAGGGGCATGTATGGATTCCCGGAGCCAGGCACGATTGTCGAACTGGCCTTTGCCTATGGTTTACCAGACCGGCCATTTATCCGCACGGTACTGAGCGAGGGCGTAAGCCTGCCACCGGTGGAGCCTGGCGAGTTAATTCACCAGGCCGCACCCGGTGTTTACCAACGCGCGGACAGCGCCGGCAACTGGCACCGCCGCACCGATGCGGACATCTATGATGATTGCTTGCACCACGCCCTGGAGTGCTACAGCAGCACCGTTACTGCCCAGGAATTCTATGCCCAGGTCAAACACAACAGCACGGAGCAGGTGCTAGGTGCAAAAGTGATTGAAGCCCTGGGTGCGCTCAAATTGCTAAGCGCCGGCACCGCCAATATCACCGCCGTGGATAACCTAAACATCACCACCGCCAGTGATCAAAACACGAAAATCGGGCGTGACCTGAAGCAGCGGATAGGGAATATCGTTGATTCATTGGCGGTGGCCAAACAACTGATCAAAGTGCAGGACGGTGGCAAGGTGTGGCTGGGCAGTGAATCGGTGAATGTGTTGCAGATACTCAGCGATTTAATTCAGGTGGTGGCGGATGTGGCAAATACGGCTTCATCACACACGCATCCCTACACCGATAACGGTTCACCGATGAATACCCAAGCGCCGAATCAATCCGGCGCGTTCAGCGGACAAAATGGCAGTGCGGATGAGTTGAGAGGGAGACTTGATACAATTGTCGAGAACGATGCCCTTTAGGTGATTGGTTGCTTATTAAAAATACTGATCTTCTCCGATAATTCAATGTTTCCGTTCTCCCAAAAAATTGGAGGAGTAAGCTTTCTTAGAACCCGATTTGGTTTGATTTCTAGTTTAAATGGTGAATTAAGTTGGTGAAAAAATCTTTGATTAAAGATTTCATCTCCATACTGAGATACAAGAATAATATGAAGCGCTGCTACAGCATTTACCATTTCTTTTAGGTTGGCTTCATGAGCCGATTTTCCTCGGTTATGTTTACTTGCATTGTATGCATTGTACCAACTTAATGTTTTTGTGGGATCTTTTGCGTTCCATTTTTCAAATGGCATGAAAGCACCTAGTTGTGGGTGCATTTTAAGTGTTGCTTGATATTTATTTAGCTCCATAGGATCAAGTAGTCTTACATAGTCATTGGTTGTATATCGTTCCTTTTCGACGCCATTTTCTTTCAGAGTGTTAACAAGTAGA
>CAMLRI010000465.1 GCA_946482385.1 uncultured Cellvibrio sp. | reverse complement strand
GCCACCGCGGGGCACTATTACATCCACAAATTGCGGCATGGCAATCAGCTCGCCTACGGCGGCGCGGTCGGTTGTCTCCACCACCTGCACCACCTCTTTGGGCAAGCCAGCCGCCTTCAAACCCGCCTGCAAACAATTGGCAATAGCGCGGTTGGAGTGAATCGCCTCGCTGCCGCCGCGCAAAATCGCCGCATTGCCGGATTTGAGGCAGAGGCTGGCGGCGTCGATAGTCACATTGGGGCGCGACTCATAAATAATGCCCACCACACCCAGGGGCACACGCATCTTGCCCACCTGGATGCCGCTGGGGCGATAGCTCATATCGGTGATGACACCGCAAGGGTCGGGCAGCGCCGCCACCTGGCGCAGGCCTTCGATCATGCCGTCAATAGTGGCGGGTTTAAGGGTCAGGCGATCCAACATAGCCGCATCCAGGCCATTGGCTTTGCCGGCGGCCAGGTCTTTTTGGTTCTCGGCTACCAGGGTAATGCGCGATTTGTTCAGCTCATCGGCAATCGCCAACAGCGCCTTGTTTTTCAAAGCTGTGGGGGCGGCGGCAATCAAACGCGAGGCAACCCGCGCGCGCGCGCCCAAATCCGCCATATAGGCTTTTACATCCCCGATTTTGTGATTCACGTCTGCCATACCGCCAACTGCTCCGCGCAAGCCTTAACATTCGAAATAGCACCAGCCAAAAGCCAGCGAAAAAATAGGCGCAATTATAGCCTGAGTTGCGCCTGCTTTTGGGGCGTTTTACCGGGTTTATTTAGTGCCGGATTTGTGGCTTATGCACGCCGGGTTTTCAGTCAAAGTTCAGTTACCCAGGCCTAGTCTGATAGCCATGGGATACCTCCGGGGATTCCCCTCATCCACCAGCCCGAGGGCCATATGATGAACAAGACACTGCGCACCCCCCTGCTGATTCTTGGCCTTGCCAGCCTGGTGCTGTCGAGCGCCGCCATGGCAGACCGCGACGACCGCCACCACCGCAAACACCACAAGCATCACCACCATGAACGGGTAGTGGTGTATGAGCGCCCGGTCGTTTACGAGCGCGCCGAGGTTTACGCGCGGGTAATGGATGCTCGCCCCATTTACCGCACTGTGGCGGTGGAAGTGCCGGTTGAGTCCTGCCATGTGGAAACCCAGGCCTACCGCGAGCGTCGCGGTGGCGATTCCTTTGGCGGCACAGTGATGGGCGGCTTGATCGGCGCCGCCCTCGGCCATGAACTGGGGCACGGTAGCGGCCATGCAACCGCAGCGGGCGGATTAATTGGCGCCGCCATAGGCAATGATGTTGCCGGCGGCAGCCGCAGCGTCACTCGCTATGAAGATCGCGAAGTCTGCCACACCCGCTACCGCACCGAATATGAGCGCCAGCTGGTGGGCTATGATGTGAGTTATAGCCACGGGGGCCGGGTGTACCACACCGAAACCCAGCGTCACCCTGGCAGCCGCATCCGGGTGGATGTGCACCTGAGCAACTACTAGCTGACGGCTAGCCGTAAAGCACAGCAGCGCCGCCAGCACCGGCCTGCCACCAACAGCTTGATTGACCTTTACCAAAACAGGCGCGATATTGGGCGCCTGTTTTTGGTCATAGACGCTGCTGGCCATAGACACAGACATACCTGATTAACCGGCCTGAATTCTGCGGAAGTTAACCACGCTCATGAAACCCAGCCCCTCACCCTTGCGCACCTGCTTGTTACTGGCCAGCCTGATGTTGGGCCAGACAGGCATGGCCAATGAGTTGCTGCAAGGCGACCTGGGCACTCCCGCGCCAGCACCGGGCAACCAGCTGCTGGCGCCACCCAGCTCTAAGGCAGCCGAAACCCCGGAGCCGCCCCCGCCGCGCCTTAGCCCCGCCGATGCCGCCCGCCTGGTGCGCGCACAAACTGGCGGCCAGGTCATGAGTGTGAGCAGCCGCCGCAGCGACACAGGCACTGTCTATCGGGTCAAAATTTTGAACGAGGGGCGCATGCGGATTGTCCACGTGGACGGCCAAACCGGCGAACTGCTCAACCCCTGACAACAACCATCACACCACCACTGCCAACCCGCCCCCAGCACGGAGAAGAGCATGCGTTTACTGGTCATTGAAGATGAACAAAGCCTGCGCGAGCAGATAGCTGCACTCATCGCCGGCGAAAAATATGCCTGCGACACAGCTGCCGACGGCCGCGACGGCCTGTTCCTCGGCTGCGAATACGACTACGACCTGGCGATTATCGACCTGGGGCTACCCCTGCTGGACGGCACCAGCGTGATCCGCGAGCTGCGCGCCAAGGGCCGCAACTTCCCGGTACTCATCCTTACCGCACGCGGCAACTGGCAGGACAAGGTACAGGGCCTGGAAGCGGGCGCCGACGACTACCTCACCAAGCCCTTCCACCCGGAAGAGTTAAAGGCGCGCATCCACGCCCTGCTGCGCCGCGCCAGCGGCCACGCCTCCTCGCAATTGCACTATGGCCCTATCACCATAGATACCAGTGCCAAACGGGTTTTCCGCGATGGTGCCGAAGTGGAGCTCACCGGCTTTGAATACAACACCCTCACCTACCTGGCCATGTACCCGGGCAAAAACA
>CAMLRI010000464.1 GCA_946482385.1 uncultured Cellvibrio sp. | reverse complement strand
CGTCACCCCCGGTAACGCCCATCCCCTAGTGGGACGTCCTGCTTTTATCGGTGCGCCCCATGTTGGGGGTAAACCCCAAAGTGGGACGACGCTCGCCAACCCCGGTGCAACTATTAACTGCAATCGCCTGCCTGGCCCGTGGTTGAGCCGGGGCGGCGATTCGCTGATGTGATTGATTTTCCCATTAGCTCTCCTTGCGTTGACTCCCGCTAACCATCTGGAAGGCGGGAGCTTTTTTCGCGGGCTGAATCAATCGCGATCTGAATAAAAATTTTTTTACGCCCAGAGGTGACCCATGCCCAAGCTGATATCCCCCTCCCTTGTTGTTTCTAGCCTTTTGCTGGGTGCCCTCTGGGGCTGCGACCAATCCACCCAAGATCGAACTGCCGCCGATCAAGCGGCGCCCGCACCCTCGGCGGATCAGGCGGTCGCGTCCTCGGGCAATGCATCCCTCTGGCCGCAAATCACTTCTGCCATTGCCAAAGACCCGGCGCTGGAAGCCAAAGTCAGCGAGTTGCTGGGCAAAATGAGCCTGGAACAAAAAGTGGGACAGATTATCCAGCCGGAATTGCGCCAAATTACCCCGGAAGACATCACCCGCTATTCCGTGGGTTCCATCCTTAACGGCGGCGGCTCCTTCCCCGGCGAAAACAAATACGCCAAGCGCGAAGCTTGGTTGGCACTGGCCGATAGTTTTTACCAGGCCTCCATGAGCAGCGAAGGCGGCCGCGTGCCAGTGCCGGTTATTTGGGGCACAGACGCCGTGCACGGCCACAACAATGTGATAGGCGCCACCCTCTACCCGCACAACATCGCCCTGGGCGCTACCCGCAACCCGGATTTGATCCGCCAGATCGGCCGCGCCACCGCTGCTGAAGTCATGGCAACCGGTATCGACTGGACCTTTGCCCCGACCCTCGCGGTCACCCGCGACGACCGCTGGGGCCGCACCTACGAATCCTACAGTGAAGACCCGGCCCTGGTGCAAAGCTACGGCGGCAGCATGGTGGAAGGCCTGCAGGGCCGCGCCGGCAGCGCCGAATTATTTGATGGCACCCGCGTGGTGGCCACCGCCAAACACTTCCTCGCCGATGGCGGCACCCAGGGCGGTATCGACCGCGGCGATGCCATCATGGGCGAAGCCGAACTGGTGAGCATCCACAATGCCGGTTATGTATCTGCCCTGGGCGCTGGTGCGCAAACCGTAATGGCCTCCTTCAGCAGTTGGCAGGGCGTAAAAATGCACGGCAACCAATACCTGCTCACCCAGGTGTTGAAAGAGCGCATGGGTTTTGATGGTTTTGTGGTGGGCGACTGGAACGGCCACGCCTTTGTGCCCGGCTGCTCCACTGTGAGCTGCCCGCAAGCGATCAACGCCGGCCTGGATATGTTTATGGCGCCCGACGCCAACTGGAAAGAGCTGTATGCCAACACCCTGGCGCAGGTGAAATCCGGTGAAATTTCTGCCGCGCGTTTGGACGATGCCGTCGCGCGTATTTTGCGGGTGAAATTGCGCGCCGGTTTGTTTGATGCCGGTTTGCCCTCCCAGCGCCCGCTGGCACAAAAAGCCGATGTACTGGGCAGCGCCGAACACCGCGCTATTGCCCGCCAGGCGGTGCGCGAATCCCTGGTGCTGTTAAAAAATAACGGCGCTGTGTTGCCTGCCAAACCCACGCAAAAAATTCTGGTGACTGGCGATGGCGCCGACAATATCGGCAAGCAGGCCGGCGGCTGGACCATCACCTGGCAGGGCACTGGCAATAGCAACAGCGATTTCCCCGGTGCCAGTTCTATTTATCAAGGCATGGCCGATGCGGTTAAGGCCGCCGGTGGCCAGATTGAGCTGAGCAGCGACGGCAGCTACCAGCAAAAACCCGATGTCGCTTTTGTGGTGTTTGGTGAAAACCCCTACGCCGAAATGCAAGGCGATGTGAACAGCCTGATTTACAACAACGCGCAGGATTTGGCGCTGCTGCAAAAATTGCAGGCCGATGGCATCAAGGTGGTTGCACTGTTTATCACCGGCCGCCCGCTGTGGGTTAACCCCTATATCAATAGCGCCGACGCCTTTGCCGTTATTTGGCAGCCAGGCAGCGAAGGTGTGGGCGTGGCCGATGTGGTGCTGGCGAAAGCCGATGGCAGTGTGAACCATGATTTCGCCGGCAAGCTGCCCTTCTCCTGGCCGGCGGATCCGGCGCAAACCCCGCTCAACCTCGGCCAGGCGGATTACCAACCGCAATTCGCCTATGGCTATGGCCTGAGCTACGCCCAGGCGCAAGCAGTAAAAACCCTGAGCGAAGTTGTGCAAAAAAATACGGCCGCTGCCGGCAGCAGCCTGGCGATTTTTAAACAGCGCCCCCTGGCCCCCTGGCAATTGCTGTTAAGCGATGCGGTTAACAACAGTGTTGCAGTCACCACCAGCAAAGCGGAATTGGCCACTGTGTCCATCAGCGCGGTGGATTACCAAGTGCAGGAAGATGCGCGCCGCGCCCGCTGGAATGGCAGCGGCAAAGGCAGTGTGAGTTTTGCCTCCAGCCAACGCAGCGATCTCTCGCCCTATGCGCAACAAAATATGGCGCTGGTGTTTGATTACC
>CAMLRI010000463.1 GCA_946482385.1 uncultured Cellvibrio sp. | reverse complement strand
CAAGCGCTATACCGTTTGGCCGCTAGCCCCACTGCCAAACAGGGTTTTCAGCCAGTGGCTGACTTGCTCATAACCGGCGATCACCCAATCCTCACACGCCAAAAAATGGGGGATCAGTTGCGCCTGCTGCCACCAGTCGTCCTCGGTGACGGGTAAAAATCCAGGCAAAAGTATCAACAGCGCCATGACAATAATAAATGCCCGCGCCGCGCCGAAAATCATTCCCAGAAGACGATCAGTGCCTGATAAACCAGTGGCGCGCACCAGCGCACCTATGAGGTAGCTGAGCATGGCACCCAGCAATAAAGTCGCTATAAACAGCACGGCGTAAGCCGTCATAAGCCGCACCGATGGCGTTTCAATATGGCCAATCAGCAGAACTTCAAGCTGGCTGCCAAACACCTTGGCCACCAAGGCGGCAACCACCCAGACCACCAGCGATAAAGCCTCGCGCACAAAGCCGCGAATAACGCCGATAAAGCAAGAAAGGGAAAAAATACTGATAATCGCCCAATCCGCCCAATTCATTCGCTGGTTGACTCCCGATCTGCTGCGGCAACCACGTTGGTTCAAGGGGCCGCCAATTGAGGCGCGCATTCTACCAGAGCCGAACCGCTAATGGCGGACTAAAAGCAGGGGCTTATAGGAGATTGCAAAACTTATTCGGGCTTAAACGGCAGCACCAGGGAATTGACTTTCAGCCGCTTATCAATAGTTTGCTTGAGCTGCAAAACCTCGGCCTTATCCAATTTGGGGCCGATATAAAGACGATAAGCCTGGCCGTTGGCGGTGGTAACAGCGCGGATATAAGCCTTGTAACCCTCGGCCTGCAACTGGTCGCGCAGCTTGGTTGCGGCATCTTTGCTGCTCAGGCTAACCACCTGGATAACCCAGGCATCGGGCAAGCCGGCGGCGTTGAGCGGTAATTCGGGCACGGCAGGTGCAGAAGATGATGATTGCGCACTGGGGCTTGGCGCCACTGCCTCGGCCTCATCGGGCACAAACATAGCCTCAGCCGCTGGCGCAGGTGCCACATTTTCTGGCTCTATGGGTTCGGCAAAATCCACTGTGGTAATAGTGGGCGGCTGGGGGATTTGGCTGGCAGTATCGACGGTGTATTGCTGTTTGTCTTTGAAAAAACTGGGCAGAAACAGTACCGCTACGGCGGTGAGGATACCGGCACCAATCAGGCGATGCTTATAGGCCTCTTTCACACTTATTCTCCATCAGCTTTGCAATTGTGGGGCAAGGGCGGTTAAACCGGCAGCCACGGTAAAAAAAGAGCCAAAAATCACGCATATATCACCCACCTGGGAATGCGCCAACACCTGTGCCAGGCACTCGGGCAGGCTGCCACTGGCATCGGCAACCAACCCTAGCTCATGCAGGTTAGCGCGCAATTGTTCCACACTGGCGGCGCGGGGAATCGCTTCAAGTTCAACCAAATACCAGTGGTCGACCAACCCCTGTAAATTGGCCAGGCTATTACCCCTGTCTTTATCACTCATCATGGCCACCAGGCCAAACACCTGCGCCTGTGGCAGTGACTGGCGCAGACGATCCAGCCCTTGGGCAAGATAGGCCGTGGCCGCCGGGTTATGGGCCACATCCAGGATCACCTGGCGCCCCTGCCAGGATAATTGCTGGAAACGGCCAGGCACCCGCAGCGAAGCCAACAGCTGGAACGAGCGGGAATCTATCGCAATCCCGAGATGGCTGATAGCCTCCAGGGCCGCCGCCATGCTGGGCAAAGGCAACTGCGGCAAGGGCTGGAGTTCAAAGCGCCCTGCACTTCCCCACCAGCACCAATAGCCGTCGCCCTGCAACTCGTAACCAAAATCGCGATTGCGCAAATACCCCTGGGCCGGCAGCGCCGCTATAGCGTTTAATAAAGTTTGCGGCGGCTGGGCATCGGCACAAATTGCCGGTTTACCCGCACGGTAGATACCTGCCTTTTCCTGCCCTATATCTTCGCGGTTATCACCTAGCCAATCCTGGTGGTCTATATCCACACTGGTAATCACGGCAACATCGGCATCAATGATATTGACCGCATCCAACCTCCCCCCCAAGCCCACTTCCAACACCATAGCCGTGACCTGGCGCTCGCGGAAAATATCCAGCGCTGCCAGGGTGCCAAATTCAAAGTAGGTCAAGCTGACGGGTTCAGTCGGAGGGAATGCGTGGCAAGCGGCGTAGATGCGCTCGAAACTGGCGCAAACTTCGGCGTCACTGACCTGTTGGCCATCCACCTGAATGCGCTCGTTATAGGCCAATAGATGGGGGGAGGTGTAAACACCAACAGAATAACCGGCAGCGCGTAGTAAAGCGGCAGTGGCGGTAACGCAGGAGCCCTTGCCATTGGTGCCGCCTACGGTGACCAGCTTGGCGGTGGTAGTTAGCAGCCCCATGCGCCCAGCCACCGAACTTATGCGCTCAAGGCCAAGATCTATCTCCCGCGGGTGGCAGGTTTCCAACCATGCCAACCAGGCGGGCAGAGACGCAAAGGTCATAGAGGAAATTAAACCGCAGCGCGACGGGTAAACTTGGCCAACAGTGACGCCAGCTTATCGCGCATATCTTTGCGATGAATAA
>CAMLRI010000462.1 GCA_946482385.1 uncultured Cellvibrio sp. | reverse complement strand
TGCGCGGCTGGCCACCCCGGGGTTGGCCTCGCCCACGCTGTCATCCAGCCATTGGCGCAGGGATGGAGGCGCCAGGGCCGGCAGGTATTTTTGGTAGAGGCTGGCGTTGAGGTTGCGGCCGCCCACCTGGAGGTAAAGGTCGATATCGCCGGTGTTGCGCTGCCAGGGTAAAAACAGCCACATATAGCCGGTGAGGTCTTCATCACCCTGGCGGAAACGCAGGGCGCCGCTGTTGATATGAATTTGATTGAGCTCGGGCGCCAACTGCCAGGCCACCTGCCCCTGGAACTGGTCGTAAACCATAGGCGCGCTATAGCTGGGGCTGTAGTGCATGCTAAAGCCGCGGCGGCTGTCGATACTGGCGCGGCCACCGCGCTTGCCCAGCTGTACATAGCCATCGGCGCCGCCCAGCGCCGGGGCGCCGCGCCAGGCGTTAACCGCCAGCTGTTCAAAGTTGGCGCGCAGCTGCCAGTCGTCGCGCTGGCGCAGGGGCAAATCAAACTGCAGCCGCTGCAGCTGGCCGCGCGGGGCGAGGGTTTGCAGCACTTCTTGCAAGCGGCCGGCACCCAGTGCCCCTGTTTCTTGCAGCAAACCGCTCAACCCGGCCAGATCCAACTGATCCAACTGTATTTGCAGCTGCTGGTCTTCGGCCTTGAAGGATAAGCCCAGGTTCATGTCCGCCAGGCGGCGCTCTTTTAGCTGCGCCTGTAGCCCACCCAGTTGCAACTGCCAATCGCCGCCATAGTGCCACTGGCCACTGAGCTGGCTGGCGACATTGTCCAGCGCCAGCTGCCGCCCGGGCAGCGGCAGCAGCAGGCGCTGTAAACCTATATCGCCGCGCACATCCAGGCCGTCACCGGCGGCGCGGCTGGCAAACCACAGATTGGCACTCACCTGGCCATCGCTGGTTAGCGGCTCGCCGGCGGTGAGTTCCAGCGCTTCGCCGCGCAGTAAAAATGCGCGCAAAGCCACCAGCGGCTCGCTGGTGGGGAATTGGTTGAGCTGCAAATAACCCCGGGACGTGAACTTGTGGCGCTGGCGCGGATCGCCCTGCCCCTCCACCACCAGGTAGACACTGCGCGGCTGCTGCTCCACATCCATTTGCAGCGACAAGCGGTGGAAATCGGCGGCATTTTCCAGCAGTAGCAGGGGCGAACCCAGGGCCAACTGCTGGCCGTTAGTGAAGTGGAAGCGCAACTGGCTGCGCTGGAGTTCGATGCGCTCGGATAGCAGCAGCATATCGATCAGGCTATCCAACTGCTGGCGATCCAGCCCCTGGGCAGGTGGCGGGGTAATGGCATCGGGCAGGGGCGCCGCAAGGCGCGGCGGCAAGCCGCGAATCTGCCATTTACCGCTGGCCAGCTGCTCGAAATCCATACTCACATCGCCCAGCACCAGGCTGCTCCACACCCAGCGCTGGTTGAGCAGCGAGCCGAGGATATCCAAACGGATTCGCGCCCGCTCGAAAGCCAGTATGGGTTGCTCCTGGTGGTTGAGCACGCTCAGCTGCTGCACATCCAGGCTGGGCTTGAGCCCGTCCCAGCTGGCGTCGATCCGGCCAATGGCAACCTGGGCATTGAAACTGCGCGAGAGATAGGCGGCTATATCCTGGTTGTAGTCGCCCAACAGGTGGGAAAAGCTGCGCCCCGACTGCACCGCCACCGCCAACAGGATCAGCAGCAGGGCGCTCAGCAGGTAAAACCACTTTACCAATTGGCGGATGGCACGGGACATACTTATACAATCATTCCAAGGTTATCTCGTTATTCTAGGTTCGCCGCCAGGGCGACAAGTATCGGGCGCTATACCAGCACAATATCGTACTGCTCCTGGTGGAACAGAGCCTCAACCCGGAACTCGATGGTGCGCTGGATAAACGCCTCCAGATCCGCCACATAACTGGCCTCTTCATCCAACAGGCGGTCGACCACCAGCTGCGAAGCCAATACCAAAAACTTCTCATTGTCGTAGGTGCGCGCCATGCGCAACACCTCGCGGAAAATCTCGTAACACACGGTTTCCGCCGATTTCACCTGGCCGCGCCCCTGGCATACCGGGCAGGGTTCGCACAGCAATTGGCCGAGGGATTCGCGGGTGCGCTTACGCGCCATCTCCACCAGGCCCAGCTCGGAAACCCCAGTGATACGGGTTTTGGCCAGATCCTTTTCCAGGGCCTTTTCCAGGGTGCGCAGCACCTGGCGCTGGTGCTCCGGGTCTTTCATGTCGATAAAGTCGAGGATGATAATCCCGCCCAGGTTGCGCAGGCGCAGCTGGCGCGCAATAGCCGTGGCCGCCTCCAGGTTGGTTTTGAAAATCGTCTCTTCCAGGTTGCGGTGGCCGACAAAGGCGCCGGTGTTGACATCCACCGTGGTCATGGCCTCGGTCTGCTCGATAATCAAATAGCCGTTGGATTTGAGCGGCACCCGCGGCTCCAGGGCGCGGCGCAGCTCCTCTTCCACACCGTACAATTCCAGCAGCGGGCGATCGCCGCTATACAGCTCAATCAGCTCCACTAGCTGCGGGGTGTACTTGGCGGCGAAATCCTGCATTTGCTGCCAGGTCAGGCGCGAATCCACCCGCACCCGGTCGATAGGCG
>CAMLRI010000461.1 GCA_946482385.1 uncultured Cellvibrio sp. | reverse complement strand
GGTCAATGCAATTTATTTCATTCATGGGCAATAGGCCTTTGGCTCGCGGGTGTAAGCAAAGCATGGCGCTCTGTGCGGGGCACGCCGTAAATACGTCCTTGTAGGCTCGAGGTCGGCATCCATGCCTCTCTCGTCCCCGCACAGAACGCCATGCTTTGCCTCCAATAGCAACCTTAACGATTTAAACGATTTAATAATTGCGCGCGCATGCGGCGCACAGCCGTTTCATCCAAATCGCCCAACAGCCCCAAACGCTGCGGCGGAATATGGGCAAAATTATCGGGCTGGGCATCGAACACATAAAAATCAAATAATTGTTTCCACGCCTGGCGCTCGTCGGCAGGTAGGGATTTGATATTCATCAGCGCGTGGTTAAAGGCATCCAGCGGCGAACCGCAATAAGCGGGGTAAGCTGTCCACCAGTAATTCATCATCACATTAAATGGCTCCAGCCCCTCCACCTGATGCCACCACAGGCTGGGAATAAAAATGGCATCGCCCGCCTCCAATTCAGCAAAGCGCGCCGCTGCCAAGGCTTCGCGGTAGCGCGGGTAGCGGGCGAAATCCGGCTGGTAAATATCCACCAAACTAATGGCCGGGCCGGCGGGGTTAAAATCCAGCGGGCCAATGTACAAATTGGGCAATTGCTCGGGCGGAAACAGGGTAAAGCGGCGGCGCCCCAACACCACGCAGGCGATGTTGTCGGGCAAATCGTGATGGGCCTGCACGCGGGTTTTATTGCCCAGCCACAGGCTGACACGCGGATTACATTCGCCCAGCACCAAATCGTTGTGCTGGCGCAAACCCGGCGCACAAAAATCCACCGGCGCAGAATCCACATAAAACGCGCGGGCACTGCCCTGCTGCGCCAGGTTTTGCACCTGGGTGTAAACCTGGTCGAGCGGTGTGCGCTGGCGCTGGTAATTAAAACCGCTGAAGTCGCCGTTATAAAAAATTTTGCCGTCGTTGTCGGCATTGCCAATGGCGGTATTAACTGGCTGGCCGTTGTAAAACTGGCAGAGGTAAGCGAAGCCCTGCTGTGGCGATTTTCGCCCCGCCTGCACCAGCGGCCAATTATTTACCAAGCCTTTTAACACCAATGGCTGGGTGGATTGCAGCAGCTGCGCCGGAATATGTTCCGGGGTGCAGCCTTCTACCACCTCAATAGCCGCCATACTGGTGTAGGGATTAGCAGACATAACGCTGGCTTCCGTTACAAGTCAGAAAAAATTACAGCGATTGTTTGATGCGCACCATTTTGGCGATATTGCCGAGGGAGGCGATCAGCATATAAATCAATTCCAAATAATTTTGGCTGTGCAAACGCATTAATTGCTCGGCGTTAAGGCTGCGCAACACTTCCTCATTAATGGTGTAAAAACCTTTTAATTCATCGCTGCTGCCATCGGGGTTTTGAATATTAATGCTCACTGGTTCGAGCAGGTCTTCCGCCACCAGCAAATTAATAAAACGGTTGGTGTGGGGCAGGCCTTGCATGATTTCGGCCAGCAGCGAATTGATATGCTCCAGATAGGGCGAGTTGCCACCCTGGGGCAAAAATACCGGCACGCCTTCAGTGTAGCTGACCCGCGGGCTGTCCAGGTCGATATGGATTACCGGTTGCGGCTCGCCGCCCATGGGGTCGTTGGCGTAGCCGATCATAAATGGCAGGCGCTGCAGCGCCAGGGGCATGGTATCGCCGCGCCACTGGTCGGCGCCGGCAAAAATATTCTCGTAGGGGCTAAACCCCAACAGCGCCACCAATTCAAATTGGCTGGTGCTTTTTTTGCGCAATAGCAGCGGGTAACTAATCGCCAACTGACGCAGTTCGCGCACAACTACCGGCACATAACCCAAGGCATCGCCGTAGGCGGCGCCCCGCGTGGTGAGGATTTTCAGGTCTTTATGGCTGACATTATCTAACTGCACCGGGTTGGCCACGCTAGTTGCTCCGCAAAAAATATAACTGGAAAAAAAACAGATCGTAAAAACAGGAAAAGCCGCTCGATAACAAGCGGCTTTTCCCTGCTAGCTAAATTTCCGTAAGAAACTTATTGAAAGAGTTTACTTTAGGAAATTAGAAGCTGTAACGCACACCCAGGTTATAGCGCGCACCGTATTGGTAGGCAGACTTGAACTGGTTTTCGTAGCGCGCGTACACACGCTGTGAAGAATCAGTCACGTTGATGCCTTCGGCAAATACGGTCATACCTTCCACCCAGGGCAAGTCGTAGCTCACCATCAGGTCCACTTGGCCGTATTCCTCGGTGTAGTAAGGCGCATTGCCTTCACCTATACCGTTGAGGAAAGTGTCGCGCCAGTTGTAGGCGATACGCGCTTGCAAACCGTCTTTGTCGTAGAAACCAATCAGGTTGTAGGAATCGCTCAGGCCTGGCAGGGCAAATTGGAAATCGGTCGATGAGTTATCCACAGACAGATCGCTGTTGACGAAGGTGGTGTTGGCTTGTACACCAAAACCGCTTTCGCCAAACATGTGCTGCACAGCCATTTCCCAACCGTAGAACCTGGCTTGTTCCTGGTTGGCAGGAACCGACATGTTGAACACGGCCAAGGGGTCATCATTGTTTTGGGTAATCGGGCTACC
>CAMLRI010000460.1 GCA_946482385.1 uncultured Cellvibrio sp. | reverse complement strand
CGCCTGGCATGAGCACTACCAAAACCCCTGCTGTAATGCCCTGGATAATCGCGGCCAACCCTGTGGCCAACGGGTGATGCGAATGGAGTCGCCACTGGATTTCCATCCGGGCGAAAGCGACCGCTGCAGCCAGCATCAGGCATTGGTATTACCCAAAGTGGCTGAGCAGCGTTAGACTGGTTCGGATTGATTAACCAGGGTTCGATGGACCAAAAGGTGTTTGTAAGTGTTTGGCGATAAACAGGATGAGTTGCACCGGCGTGCCTTGAATGTGCCCCTGGAGCCTTTGCGTACCGATTGGTTGCGCCGTGCGGGGGTGGAATTGTGGGTCAGGCGCGATGACTTGATTGACCCCCACCAGAGTGGCAACAAGTTTTACAAATTGTTTTACAACCTGCAGCTGGCCCGCGCCCAGGGCTACAGCAAGCTGTTGAGTTTTGGCGGTGCCTGGTCCAACCACCTGCACGCCCTGGCGGCGGCTGGCGCCGCCCAGGGTATGGCGACCCTGGGTGTGGTGCGCGGTGAGCGCCCTCCGCTGCTGAGCGCCACCCTGGCCGATGCCGAGCGCTGGGGGATGGAGCTGGTTTTCGTCGGGCGCAGCCAATATCGCGCGGGGCAATTGCCCGAGTCGTTGCAGCAGCAGTCGCTCTACCTGATACCAGAGGGCGGCGGCAACCTTGCGGGTGCGGCCGGCATGGCGGTAGCTGGGTGGGCGTTGGAGCAGCAATTGCAAGGTGATTTTGAGCTGTGCCTGGCCTGCGGTACCGGCGCCAGCCTTGCAGGTGCAGCGGCGGGCTTGCAGTTGGGGCGTCGCGCCCTGGGTTTTTCGGTATTGAAAGGCGAGGGAGGCTTGGCGGCCCAGATGGATTCGCTCTACCGCCAGTTGCGCCCGGAGGCAATGCCGAATTGGCGGCTAATTAGCGGCTTCCACGGCGGTGGTTACGCCAAAAAGTTGCCCGCTGGATTGATGAATTTTTGGCACAGCTTTGAGCAGGAAACCGGGTTGTTATTGGACCCCGTATACACCCTCAAGCTTTTTTGGGGAATTTATACCCTGGCGCAAATGGGTTACTGGCGTCGGGGCACGCGGCTGGTGGCCATCCACAGCGGCGGTTTGCAAGGGCGGCGCGGTTTTGCTGACCCCCATTTTGTTGATGAATAGTGCTTGAAACTGATTCAGGCTTTTTGGTGATCGAGGGAAGTGGTATGCGCGCGCACAAGCAAATGCATGGTCAATCGAACCTGTTTGATATTGATTTGAATCTCACCCGTTCACTGGTGCCCCTAAAGGACATGAGTGAAAGCCATTTATTGGCACTTTTGGACGATTTAGCGCCGGAAATTGCCTGTGCCGGGCAGACCCTGTTTTCAGCGGGCGATTACGATGGCCAACATTTGTACCTGCTTTATGGCAATGTGAATTTGCAGGGCGCCGACGGCAGCTCCACCCAAATCAAGGGGCGTGAGAGCCTCTTTCCCATCGCTCATCACCAGCCGCGCCTGGTAACGGCAGTGGCCGAATCCGATTGCAGCCTGTTGCGGATTAACAGCGAGCGCCTGGACAAATTATTGACCTGGAGCCAGGTGGCCGATTATCTGCAGCTGGTGATTTCACGTCAGCGCGATTTGGATGAAGACGTGGATTGGATGATGACAGTGCTCAAATCCAACCTGTTTTTTAAAGTACCGCCGCTTAATGTCGAGCAAATTTTTTCCTGCCTGGAACCCCAGGTGGTGTACGCCGGCGATGTGGTGATTCGCCAGGGTGAAATTGGCGAGCACTGCTATTTCATTAAAGAGGGCGAGGCCGATGTGACCCGCCACCAGGATGGCAAGCGCGAACATCTGGCAACCATAGGTGTGGGGCGCTGCTTTGGTGAAGATGCCTTGGTCAATGAAGCGGCGCGCAATGCCTCGGTGATGATGCGCACCGATGGGGTGTTGATGCGCCTTAACAAGCAGGATTTCTACAAGCTGCTTAAAGAGCCACAAGTGGCCACCCTGGCGCTGGCGGATTTGCCGGCAGCCATGGCCAACAGTGTGTGTGTGGATGTGCGCAGCGATGAAGAATATGCCCAGGGGCATTTGCCTTCAGCAGTCAATGTGCCGCTGGGCATACTCGCGATCAAGTCCCGCCAGTTGGTAAAAACCCAGCGCTACATTTGTTATTGCGACACCGGCAGGCGCAGCCGCGCGGCGGCACACTTGTTGGCGCAGCAAGGCTATCAGGTATTGGCATTGGCCGATTGCGCCGATTTGTTTAATCAAAACAAACAATCACTGCAGGTTAACGATACTCGCAACTATGTGTTGCGCGATGGCCTGGCGGTACAGGGCGACTAACACCTGCTAAGCCTGTTTTCCCGGGTTGCGCAAAAGCCCTGGCTGATTGGGGGCGCAAGGCTATAATGGCAAGATATTGATCTGTCGAACTTTTTTGTTCTGCGGGTAGCCCTATTGCCTATGCGCATCGCGCCCAGCCGGTAAACCTCCGCCATGACCCACTTTTCCACCATTGGTCTGATTGGCCACCTCAACAATGAGCGCGCTGTTTATTCCATCAAGCGCCTGATTCGTTTTTTGCAGCAGCAGGGCAAAAATTTTGTGCTGGAGGCG
>CAMLRI010000459.1 GCA_946482385.1 uncultured Cellvibrio sp. | reverse complement strand
CCCTGGATGGCGTCGGGCAGGCAGGCGATGGCGCGGTCTATGGCGCTGTCGATCAGCTCCTGCTCCGCTGCCGGGGCGCGTTTGAGGACAAAGTTGGCGACCTGCTTGGCGTCGCCCGGGTGGCCTATGCCCAGGCGCAGGCGGCGGAAGTTATTGTTGTTGCCCAGGGCGGCAATAATATCGCGCAGGCCGTTGTGGCCGCCGTGGCCGCCGCCCTGTTTAAAGCGCGCTGTGCCCGGCAGCAAATCCAGTTCGTCGTGGGCTACCAATATGGCCTCGGGTGGAATCTTGAAAAAATTGGCCAGGGCGCCCACCGCTTGGCCGCTGCGGTTCATATAGGTGGTGGGTATCAGCAGGCGCAAATCCTGCCCCTGGTAGCTGACCCTGGCGGTAAGGCCGGCGTATTTGCTATCGGCAACCAGCTTGGCGCCCAGCTGGCGCGCCAGCAATTCCACCAGATCGGCACCGGCATTGTGGCGAGTGCGCTCGTAATCGCTGCCCGGATTGCCCAGCCCGACCAGCAGTTGAATCTCGTTAGCCATCTTGTCTCTCTTGGTTGTGTTGCGTGCAGCTTGTTGCGGTGGCGCGCATTGTGGCGGCATTTGCCCGGAGTGAAAAGGCGGCGCCTGGCATCTGCTTAATAAAGTAGGGGCAATAAAAAAGGGCGGGGTCCTAAGACACCGCCCTTGGGCATTCCAGCGAGGATTAAGCTTCTTCGCTTTCTGCGCCGCCTTTCGGCTTAACAATGGTGGCAACGGCCAGGTTGTGGTCGGCGCCTTTTTGCAAGTCAGCAGACACTACACCGCTGGGCAGTTTCAGGTCGCTGATGTGCAGGATGGTGCCCACTTCCGCGTCAGCCAGGTCTACTTCGATAAACTCGGGCAGCTGGTGCGGCAAGCAGATGATGTCCAATTGGGTCAGGTTGTGAACCACTTTACCGCCTTGGATTTTCACACCCTTGGAGGTGGCTTCATTGATGAAGTGCAGGGGTACATGGGTGTGTACCTTGGTGGACTTATCAATGCGCAGGAAATCCAGGTGCAGTACGGTGGGCTTGGACGGGTGGCGCTGTACATCTTTCAGGATCACGTCTTCGGCGGCGCCGTCAACGTTCAGGCTGATGATGTGCGAGTAGAAAGCTTCGTGTTCCAGGTGCTTGAGCAGATCTTTGTGGGAAACGCTAACGCTCGCTGGAGCCTTGTTGCCACCGTAAATTACTGCGGGAACCTGATCAGCCAAACGACGCAGGCGGCGGCTCGCACCTTTCCCCAAGTCGTTACGGGCAGTTGCATCTAATTTAAAGTCTTCAGACATGATTACGTCCTCAATTTTCCGTACAGATCCGCGACCAGAACCTGACGGGTTTTAGTAACCGGCAAACGACATGTTGGCCGGCGGTTTATCCGAGTGAGATTTTTCCTTAGCGGAACATCGCACTCAGGGATTCTTCGTTGCTCAGGCGGCGCATGGCCTCGGCGAGCATGCGCGACAGCGTCAGGGTGCGGATACGCGGGCACTCGCTGGCGGCCTGGCTGAGCGGGATGGAGTCGGTAACCACCAACTGATCCAGCTCGGAATTGTTCAGGTTGTCGATCGCCTTGCCGGACAACACCGGGTGGGTGCAGTAGGCGATCACTTTTTTCGCGCCCTGTTGTTTCAGGGCCTTGGCGGCGCTGCACAGGGTGCCGGCGGTGTCGATGATGTCGTCCACCAGCAGGCAGGTGCGGCCTTCCACTTCACCGATAATGTGCATAACTTCGGCGACATTGGCGCGCGGGCGGCGCTTGTCGATAATCGCCAGGTCTATGCCTAATTGTTTGGCCACGGCGCGGGCGCGCACTACACCGCCGATATCGGGCGATACCACAATCAGGTCTTCAAATTTTTGCTCTTCTATATCTTCCAGTAGCACGGGCGAACCGTAGACGTTGTCTACCGGCACATCAAAAAAGCCCTGGATCTGCTCGGCGTGCAGGTCGACGGTCAGCACCCGGTCTACGCCCACACCAACCATCATGTCGGCGACTACCTTGGCGGTGATGGGCACGCGCGCCGAACGCACGCGGCGATCCTGGCGGGCGTAGCCGAAGTAGGGCACTACCGCCGTGATGCGGCCGGCGGAGGCGCGTCTCAGGGCATCCACCATGACGATCAGTTCCATCAGGTTGTCGTTGGTGGGAGCACAGGTGGGCTGCACCACAAACACATCGCGGCCGCGCACGTTTTCATTTAGTTCCACGGCAATTTCGCCATCGGAAAACTGGGTAACTGAGGCATCGCCCAGGGGGCGGCCCAATTGCTCGACGATTTTTTTGGCGAGATCCGGGTTTGCGTTACCGGTAAAGACCATTAAGTCAGTCACGTCAGATACCTTTGTGCGGGTTGCCGGGATGAGTGCTGTGGGTGAATTGCCAGAGCCGATATGCCCCCTGCTGCAAAGCAAGGTGTTTTACCCTTGGGCTTTTGCGCTTGGTTAAGCGGGAAATGGCGGTAAAGGGAATAACAAGAATAGTCATTGCAGCGCAGTTTGTTGAGTCACGCGTTGGCATTAACGGCTGGATCGGCAGCGGCAGAATGACAGAGAAGAGATGGCAGGGGCGGAAGGACTCGAACCTACGAAT
>CAMLRI010000458.1 GCA_946482385.1 uncultured Cellvibrio sp. | reverse complement strand
TGCCATCAACAAAAACTGCGCCAGTTCCTGCGAAGCCGTAGCACTGGCCGCTAAAGCAGCGGCCTTGCTAGTAGGAGAAAAAACAGCGGGACTCACCACAGCCAATGAAGTTATTCCATTGAGCGATGACTGGCAGTTACAGCTCACCTGCGGCTGGATATTGGACAAACAAAAAAACTATTGGGCTTCAATAACGCCAGATACAGAACTTGATGCACAAGAATTAGCCAATTATCTCAAGCACGGCCACAAGGGCGCATCACACAACCTCAAACCCCTCGCCCACTAAAGCGTTTTGCAAACGCTTAATGCGCTCGGCGAATTCGGCGGGGTCGTAGGCTTTGCCGGGCACTTTGCCCCAAATGGGTTGCGGCCAGGCGGGGTCGTCGGTGAAGCGGGCGATGTGATGGATATGCAGTTGGCGCACTACGTTACCCAGCGCGGCAACATTCATTTTGTCGGCATCGAACAAACTGGTCATCACTTCGGCCAGGCGGCAGGATTCGCGAATTAATTGCAATTGATCCGCTTCATCCAGGTGATGGATTTCGTAAATTTCCTCGCGCTGCGGCACCAGAATACACCAGGGATAATTCGCATCTTTACTTAACAGCAACAGCGACAGCTCAAAACGGCCTATCACCACAGAATCTTCCGCCAGGCGGGGATGTAGTTCAAACATGGATCACCTCATATCATTACAGAATAGGCGCTGGCCGCTATACCAAGTGCTATAACCGCCGTAGAATAAGCGCCTTTCCTTAGCCGTTTAGTCATTCCAGTATAGCCAAGAAGAAGCCCTCACTATGCGCTCAAGCCGATTTTTAATTGCCACACTCAAAGAAACCCCCGCCGATGCCGAAGTCATCAGCCACCAGCTGATGCTGCGCGCGGGCATGATCCGCAAAATGGCCTCTGGCCTTTACAACTGGTTGCCGCTCGGCCTGCGGGTGCTGCGCAAGGTAGAAGCCATAGTGCGCGAGGAAATGAACAAATCCGGCGCTATGGAAGTATTAATGCCCGTGGTGCAACCCGCCGAGCTGTGGGAAGAATCCGGCCGCTGGCAACAATACGGGCCAGAACTGCTGCGCATCAGCGACCGCCACGACCGCCCCTTCTGCCTGGGCCCAACCCACGAGGAAGTGATCACCGACCTGATTCGCAACGAGCTGAAAAGCTACAAACAATTACCCGCGAATTTTTACCAAATCCAAACCAAATTCCGCGATGAAATTCGCCCGCGTTTTGGCGTGATGCGCTCGCGCGAATTTATTATGAAGGACGCCTACTCCTTCCACCTGACCCAGGAATCGCTGCAGCAAACCTACGATGTAATGCACAGCACCTACTGCAATATTTTTAGCCGTCTGGGCTTGCAATACCGCCCGGTGCTGGCCGATACCGGCTCCATTGGCGGCGCCTTCTCCCACGAGTTCCATGTGTTGGCCGATAGCGGCGAGGACGACATAGTATTCAGCAATGGCAGCAACTACGCCGCCAATATCGAAAAAGCCGAAGCCCTGCCCCCCGCCGGCGCGCGGCCGCTGCCCACCCAGCCATTGCATGAAGTGGCAACACCTGGCCAGCACAGCATTGCCGAGGTGTGCGGCTTCCTTAAAGTGACACCGCAGCAAACCGTAAAAACCCTGATTGTACTGGGCAGCGCCCGTGAAGATGGCAGCCAGCCACTGGTAGCGCTGGTGTTGCGCGGCGATCACGAACTCAACGAAATCAAAGCAGAAAAACTCACCGGCATTGCCGCACCACTCACCTTTGCCCCCGAGGCGCGCATCAAAGCCGAGCTGGGCGTGGGCACCGGCTCACTCGGCCCTGTGGGTTTAAAAATTCCCATGATTGTCGACCACGCTGCCGCCCACCTGGCGGATTTTGTGTGCGGCGCCAATAAAGACGGTTTCCACTTAACCGGTGTGAACTGGGACCGCGATGAAAAAGCTCCCCTGGTTGCCGACATTCGCAATGTGGTTGCCGGAGACCCTAGCCCCTGCGGCAAAGGCACCCTGGAAATTAAGCGCGGCATTGAAGTGGGCCATATTTTCCAACTCGGCACCAAATATTCCGAGGCCATGAAAGCCAAGGTATTGGATGAAAACGGCAAAGAGCAAACCATGATTATGGGCTGCTACGGTATTGGTGTTACCCGTGTGGTGGCCTCGGCCATCGAACAAAATTTTGATGAGAATGGCATCATCTGGCCAGATAGCATTGCCCCCTTCCACATTGCCATAGTGCCTATCAACATGGCCAAATCCGAAGCCGTGGCCAACAAGTGTGAAGAGCTTTATGCACAGCTGAGCGCCGCCGGTTTTGATGTACTGCTGATGGATGAAGACAAAGCGCGCCTGGGTGTGATGCTGGCCGATACCGACCTGATGGGTATACCCCATCGTCTGGTGATTGGCGACCGCGGCCTGGAAGCTGGCAACATTGAATACAAAGGCCGCCGCGATGCGGAAAAACAAGAAGTGGCAGTGGCAGAGGTTGTTGAGTTTTTAAAAGCGCGTATCAAGCTCTAGCCATCAGCCAACCAACATCGGGCTATTCTTTCCGAGCACGACACAAACTCCATAAAAAACACAAACTCCATAAAAAAAGCCCCGCCAGTTTTATGACTGGCGGGG
>CAMLRI010000457.1 GCA_946482385.1 uncultured Cellvibrio sp. | reverse complement strand
TAGCAGACTAACAATCAACTGCGCCGCTGAAACTGCAAGCCTTCTATTTGCTGGTCAAACTGCGCTAGCACATGGTCAATACAGCGGGTAGCCAGGGCAAAATAATCCGTCGCTGAAATGCTGGGCGTATCTATTACCAGCTGGCTTTCAATGCAGTGCAACAAATTTTTAATTTCGCGGCGCGACTGCTCCGGCCAGGCCTCCTCCACTGAACTGGCAATTTTATTGCGCAAATGGTTTAGCTGGATGCGCATCACACTGGAACACTCACCGCGCGCCGCCACCCCTGTACCCAACGCCCGCGCCTGGCCAATATACTCGGCAATCGACAACAAATAACGCCAATCTGTATCCAGGTTACCGCCGCCCAGGCGCGCCAAATGGTGCACATCGGCAACATCCTCAATCAAATACAACAAATTGGCGATCAGCATATTGTGCTGCTTAAAATTATTATCGGCATTGCCCTGCAAATAACCATTGGCCAAACGCTGCCAATGGTCGCACAGGCTAGACCACTTGGAATTTTGCGCAAACCAATCACCGCCCTGGGCAATCTCCTGCAGCAAACCTTTCACTTTATTATTCAAGCGCTCTATATCCGGCTGTGAATTTTTATTGCCATTAATAAAACCCGTGGTTAAACCGCGATGCTGTTGCACAAAAGTCAACAGGCTGCGCAGCCACTTAACGTAATCAATCCCGCGCCGCAACCGCTGCTCCGCCAAACGCCGCTTGCGTTTAAGCGAAACCAATAAAAATAATAAAAACAGCAGCGGTAAAAATACAAAAATAATCAGCAATGACATGGGCGATTCCATCATGTTATTCCGCCTGATGAGTTAAACGATGCAAATGTTCGGCAATTTCCGCCGCCTGGCCAGCGCGATAGCTGTTTTTATTCGCCAAATCCGCCACCAGTTCAATATGCTGGGAAATCTCCCGCGCGGCCGCGCTCTGCTGGCCAGCCGCTACCGCAATCTCATCAATCAAACCAAACACCCCTTCGGTGGTGGTTAAAATATCGCGCAGGGCTCGATCCGCCGTATCCACACCGGCCAGGGAGCGTTTGGATTTATCCACCACCCCCTGCATATTGCCCAACACCTGCTGCATAGCCTCCTGCACCGCCGCTATATGAGTCGCAATCTCCTGGGCCGAACCCTGGCTGCGCACCGAAAGCGCGCGCACCTCGTCGGCCACCACGGCAAAACCGCGCCCGTGCTCACCGGCACGCGCCGCTTCAATAGCCGCATTCAACGCCAACAAATTCGTCTGGCCGGCAATTTCACCAATTACCTGCGACATAGAAGTAATACTGCGCATCAAGTTATCCAGCTCGCTCACCCGCGCCGCCATTTCCTCGGCCACACCGGTAACAGCCTGCACCTCCTGCCCTGCCGCCGACAGCGCCCGCCCACCCTGCTGGCTTAAATTGCACGCCTGGGTAGCGGCATCGCGCGCGGCGCTAATGCGCGTGCTGATATCGTCGATACTGTGGCTGATCTCGGTAATCGCCGCCGCACTGGAGGCAGTGGCATGGGATTGGTTGGCCGCACTTTGCGACACCTCCCGCGCATTGCTCGACAACTCTGCCGAGGAATGCCCCATTTCGCGCACCGCATCCTGAAACTGCGCATTGCGCCGCAACTGGTTTTTAAACACACCGATAAACACATCGTGCAAACCCTGCAAAGGGCCCACCACCAACTTATTCCAATCCGGTGTTTCACCCTGCTCCACCGCCTGCAA
Organism: uncultured Cellvibrio sp.; assembly: GCA_946482385.1. Next base: position 888 of record CAMLRI010000457.1, on the reverse strand, counting down.
ATAGTGTTTTACTCCAGCGATGTCCCACTGCAACCCCTGGATAAGGCCCAGCATCAACAGCGCCACCAGCAACAGGGGGCCAAGCAGCCAATCGCTGGAAACACCCAGGGCAATAGCACCGCCCACCAACAGCAAGCTGCAAAAAATTGCCGTTAACACCCACCAGAGTTTTACGGCGGCAACGATCTGACCCAAAATTCGCAAGATATTTCTCCACACAGCTGTACACACAGCAACCACCCGCACCCGAATCGGGCACGACGATCAACCACCACAAAATTCGCCCCAAAACAAAGCAGCACAAATCTGCCATTTTTATGCGCCGCACAGGCCAAGCCCCAAAATGCAACACACCAGGGACTTTGTGCCTATCGCGCAAAACGAATCCTTCAACATTCATGCCAGCCGATAAAAATAACTTCCGGGAAAAATTAACGGTTGCAACTACGAAATCTTACGTATATATTCTACGAAACCATTCGTACTTTAATAATCTGCAGGCCGATAATTACCATGACCACCCCACCAAGCCCCACCACCGCCGAACTGGAAATACTGCAAATCCTCTGGCAACTAGGCCCTGCCAAGGTGCAACAGGTGAATGATGTACAAAATGAAAGCCGTGCTGTGGGCTATACCAGCACTCTTAAAACCATGCAGATCATGGAGCAGAAAGGCCTATTGGGGCGCAACAAAGATGGCAAGAGCCACATCTACTTCCCATTGATTGAGCAACAAAAAACCCAAACCAGTTTGCTCGATAAATTAGTACAAGGTGTGTTTGGCGGCTCGCGCAGCCAATTGGTGATGCAGCTGCTGGGCAACCAGCAAACCAGTAAGGAAGAACTAAAAGAAATTAAAGATTTTTTGCGCAAGCTGGAACAAAAA
>CAMLRI010000456.1 GCA_946482385.1 uncultured Cellvibrio sp. | reverse complement strand
GGCCACCATGACCGACGGCCGCACCGTGAAATTCCTGTTCCTGCCCGAAGGCGAAGACCCGGATACCCTGGTGCGCCAAATAGGCCCGGACAAGTTCGAGCGCATGATCGAACTGGCCGTTCCCCTGGAAGACTACCTGTTTGACGCCGTGGCCGAAGGCCTGAATATCCGCACCATGGAGGGCCGCGCCAGCTTTAGTAAACGCGCCGCCCCCCTGCTCGACCGCTTGCCCAAGGGCGTTTTCCGCGAACTCATGTTCGACAGCCTGGCCACCCGCACCGGGCTTAACCGCCGCCTGCTGGATGAGCTGATCGCCGAGCAAAACAGCAGGGGCGATGATTTTATCGCCAACAACACCCGCGAACCCCAGGCAGGCGCGCGCGACCAGGCAGCCCCCGATACCATCCCCCAGGTCGCCCTGCCGCGCCAGCGCGACGCCTGGCCAAGCCAACCCCAGGTAGAGCCACCCGAACATATCGCCGCAGATGTACCTCCAGCCGATTACCAGTATTACTACGAGGATCACTACCAAGGCAGCCAGCCACCCCAGGACAAACCGCGCCGACCACTGGAATCACCATCCAGGGCCTCCGCCAGCAAATACCTGATGCCGCCGGCACAAAAAGCCCTGGCCCTGCTGCTCAGCCACCCGCAATTGGCCAGCCTGGAGCCAGACCACGACTTTTGGCTGGCACAAGAAGATGGGGATTTGCTGCTGCTGGGGCGATTGCTCAAGGTGCTGCACGAGCGGCCGCACTACAACTTGTCGCATCTGATCGGTTACTGGCGCGGCACCTACGGGCCGGATAACACCGAAAAGCTGGCGGCAGTGGCAGGTCACGACCTGTTGCAGGCCGCCAGTGCCCTGGCCCAGCCGCGCCAGGACAAACCCGCCAAGGCGGATTACGACACCCAAGCCGGCTTTGCCGGGGCACTCAAGACACTGCGCCGCCAATTGGTCGACAAAAAAAGTGCGCAATCCTTGGCAAAACTTAAAACTGCCGACTTTACTCAACTCTCCAAAGCCGAGCGCGAACAACTGGTGCAGCAAGCCCTGGCCGCCAAGCTCGGCGGGGCTATTCCCGGCGAACCGGCGCCACCAGACAAGGTCTAAACACACATCAAAGCAAGGGGCGGCGTAGAATCCTGGTTGGCACCTGGAGTATAATCGCGCGCTTTGCATTTCACTCACTCAGGTTTTATAGGGTCACGAATGTCAGACGACGTCCAACAGCAACAGTCCCGCATCAAAGAACTGATCGCCCGCGGTAAAGAACAAGGCTACCTTACCTACGCCGAGGTTAACGATCACCTGCCGGAAGACATTTCGGATCCGGATCAGGTCGAAGACATCATCCAGATGATCAACGACATGGGTATACGCGTGTATGAAACCGCGCCCGATGCCGACACCTTGTTGATGACCGATGGCGACGCCGCCGCCGATGAAATCGCCGCCGCCGAAGCCGCTGCCGCCCTGGTGGCCGTAGAGACTGAAACCGGCCGCACCACCGACCCAGTGCGTATGTACATGCGCGAAATGGGCACAGTTGAACTGCTCACCCGCGAAGGCGAAATCGTAATCGCCAAGCGCATCGAAGAAGGCGTGCGCGAGCTGATGCATGCCCTCGCCTACTGGCCGGGCGCCGTGGAGCAGGTGCTCAATGAATACAGCCTGGTCGCCAAAGAAGAGCGCCGCCTGGCAGATGTCATTATCGGCTGGCTAGACCCGGTTGAAGACATCCCCTCCGCCACTACCGATGACGATGCCGAAATCCCCGTGGCCGCTGGCGGCGCCAAAAAAGCCGAGGCCGACGAGGAAGAGGAAGAGGAAGGCAGCAGCGATGAGGAAGAGGAAGCCGTTTCCGGGGTAGACCCGGAAGAAGCCCGCGCCCGCTTCGAAGAACTGCAAAAGCAATATGAAAAAACGGCCAAAGCCCTGGCCAAGCACGGCTATGGCAGCAAGCAAGCCGAAAAAGAACTCAGCACCCTGGGCGATCTGTTCAAATTTTTCAAACTGCCCGCCCGCCAGTTCGACCCTGTCTACAACAAGGCGCGCGAATCTCTGGATAAGGTGCGCAAGCACGAACGCCGCATCATGGACCTGTGCACCCGCAAGGCCCAAATGCAGCGCAAAACCTTTATCAAAGAATTCCCCGGCAACGAAACCAACGATGAGTGGCTGCCAGAACTGCTCAAAGGCAAAATCGAAAGCGCCGACAAACTCAAAGCTGTGCTGGCCGATGTCCAGGCAGAGCAGCAGCAACTGGCACAAATCGAAGCCGAAACCGGCCTGAGCCTCGCCAACATCAAGGACATCAACCGCCGCATGTCCATCGGTGAAGCGCGTGCGCGCCGCGCCAAAAAAGAAATGGTAGAAGCCAACCTGCGTCTGGTAATTTCCATCGCCAAAAAATACACCAACCGCGGCCTGCAATTCCTCGATTTGATCCAGGAAGGCAACATCGGTCTGATGAAAGCGGTGGACAAGTTCGAATACCGCCGCGGCTACAAATTCTCCACCTATGCCACCTGGTGGATTCGCCAAGCCATTACCCGTTCAATTGCCGACCAGGCACGCACCATCCGTATTCCGGTGCACATGATTGAGACCATCAACAAACTCAACCGTGTATCGCGC
>CAMLRI010000455.1 GCA_946482385.1 uncultured Cellvibrio sp. | reverse complement strand
GGGGGCGTTTACTGCTCACAATTCCTCCAGCTGTGCATGTTTGATAAACGGAACTTCCGGCGCCTGTGTATCGCTCAGCTGTTGGCTGTGTATTAGTGCTTCGCTGATAAGCCGCAGTTTGTCGCTGCGCTTGAATTTTTTTAACGCCGCTTCGCGCTGGCTGGCGCTGGAGCGGTCGGGGGCGGTTTCCAGCAAGCACAGGCACTGGGGCTGGCGCCCGCGAAAATATTTTGCGCCGGTTTTGCCACTGCTGTGCTCGCGCCAGCGCCGCGCCATATCGGTAGTGATACCGGTATAGAGTTGCCCATCGCTGGCGAGGATGATGTAAACAAACCAGGGCATAGCAAACTGACCAAAGGAAAAGGGTGGGCAGGATAGCAAATCGTGTTTGATGAAGCGTGTGAATTGATACGGTTTGCGCATTGATAATATCGGTGCGAGCCAGGTTGCGGTGTTCCCCCTGAGACACGCCGTGAACCCATCCCTGGGGGCTCGACGGCGGCTTCCCGCCGCCGACGGTCCCAGGGGAAACACCGCAACCTGGCAGAGAGATGATCGTAATTTCATGGGAATAATACTGTGGCCAAACAACCCGATAACCAGGATCGCAATTTTGATGACCTGGCCAAGCGCTTTAAAAAAAATATCTACGGCGGTTTAAAAGGCGATATTCGTTTGGCGGTGTTAGAGCGCGATTGCCAAAAGCATCTGCCCATAGCGCCTTACCAACCCCAGGGAAAAACCTGGCGCATTTTGGATGCCGGCGGTGGCCAGGGGCAATTTTCCCTGCAATTGGCGGCGGCCGGGCATGAGGTGGTGCTGTGCGATATTTCCGCCGAAATGCTCAAGCTGGCCGAGGAGCGCATAGCCCAGCAGCCCTGGCGCGAAAGAGTCACCCTGGTGCATTGTGCCATTCAGGAATTGGCGGAAAAAATCGCCGCTAGCCAATTCGATTTGGTGATTTGCCACGCGGTGATGGAGTGGATGCAAGAGCCCAAAGACTTGCTGCCTTGCCTGTTGCAATATGTAAAACCCCAGGGTTTTTTATCCCTTACTTTTTATAATTTGCATTCGCTAATCTACAAAAACCTGCTGCGCACCAACTTCAAAAAAATCCGCAGCCGCGATTACGGCGGCCAAAAAGGCAGCCTCACGCCCATCAACCCTCTATTGCCCGAGCAAGTGTTGCAATGGGTTAATGAGCTGCCACTGCAACTGCTCAGCCACAGTGGTATTCGCGTGTTTCACGATTATATTTTTGATGAGGACAAGCGCGAGCGTGATCCCGCTGGCTTGATTGACATGGAATTGCAATTTTCGCAGCAGGAACCCTATCGCTCACTGGGGCGCTACCAGCACCTGCTGTTATTCCATGGTTGATGCTACGGCTGATTTTTTTTGATTTCGGCCAGTAGTAAATCCCGCGCCTGGTTGATTTTGGCGGCCAGATAATCGTTGCCGCCGCGATCCGGGTGGAGTTTTTGAATCAGGCGGCGATGGGCGTCATTCACCATCTCTTCACTAATCTCGCCCTTGCGCACATCGCCCTTTAAGCCCAGCACTTCCAGGGCTTCATCCAGGGCCAATTGGGTGGCGGGTTTAGGGGCTTGGGTTTGCTCTTGCTGTTGTTTGCGTTTCAACCAATGTGGCAGCAGCTGCATAGCCACAGCAAAGGCGCCGCGGGCAAAGGGCAACAGGGCACCCAGGGCGGCGCCTACCCAGTGCATGCGCCCGGTAATGACCAATAGCACCAGCAGCCCCAGGAATATGCCTGTGCCCAGGCGCCAGAGCATTTTGCGTTTTTGCTCGGGGCCGAGCTGTTTAAAACGGGCGTAAGTAATTACCCCCAGGGTGATCACAATAGCCAATAACAGAACTTTTAACATAGGGGCTCCTCTAAAGTGCGGCTATTATAGGCAGATACAGCCACCACAAAAGTCGATTCTTTCGATCATTTCTGCGGTAATTATTTATGTCAATGCGTTTTTTTATGTTAAGCCTTTGCGTGTTTGCCCTGGTGGCCTGTGGTGGTGGTTCATCGGGCGGTTCGGGGCAAAGTCCCTCCTCGTCATCTTCCCCTTCCTCTGCAAATTCATCGGCAAACTCATCTTCAAACTCATCGACAAGCTCCGCCGCTGAACAGATTAACCTCAGCGGGCGCGTTACCTATGACTATGTGCCCTTTGCTACACCCACCCCTAATCGCCTGGATTATGCCGCAACCCAGGTTCGCCCCGGCCGTGGGCTGCGGGTGGAGTTGCTCAATGCCAATGGCCAGCTGCTGGCCAGCAGCCAAACCGATGGCGATGGCAATTACCAATTTCAGGTGAATACCAACCAACAGTTGCGGGTGCGCGTTAAAGCACAGCTGCAAGCAGTTGCGGCGCCCGCGTGGAATTTTACTGTGCGCGACAATACCCGCAACAATGCCATCTATGCCCTGGATGGCAGCCTGGCGAGCAGCGGCAGCAGCGATTCAATGCGCAACCTGCACGCCGCTTCGGGGTGGTCGGTATCGAGTTACACCTCCACCCGCGCCGCTGCGCCTTTTGCCATCCTCGATAGCATTTACACAGGCCTGCAGCGCTTTATCACCGCCGGTTTTAGCGATGAATTTCCGCCGTTGAATCTTTATTGGAGCAAAGAT
>CAMLRI010000454.1 GCA_946482385.1 uncultured Cellvibrio sp. | reverse complement strand
TTGCCCCATGCGCCGCCAGGATTTTTACTACGACTTGCCCGATGCCCTGATTGCCCGCACCCCCGCCGCCGAGCGGCGCGGCAGCCGTTTGCTGCAATTGGACGGCGCCAGCGGCGCCCTGGTGCATGGCCAGTTTCCCGATTTGCTCGCGCAGGTTAACCCCGGCGATTTAATGGTATTCAACAATACCCGGGTAATACCGGCGCGCCTGTTTGGCCAAAAAGCGACGGGCGGTGCGGTGGAAATATTGGTGGAGCGATTGCTCGACGATAAGCGCGTGCTGGCCCACACCCGCGCCAGCAAAGCGCCCAAAGTCGACAGCCGGGTAAGCCTGCAAGATGGCAGCCAGCTGGTGCTGCGCGCGCGCCATGATGCGTTGTTTGAGTGGGAATTTTTAACCGACGACAGCGCCTTGATGGTGATGGAGCGCATCGGCCATATGCCACTGCCACCCTATATCGACCGCGCCGATGAGCTGGCCGACCGCGAGCGCTACCAAACGGTTTACGGCGAAAAGCAGGGTGCGGTTGCCGCGCCCACCGCCGGTTTGCACTTTGACGAATTGATGTTGCAGCAACTGCGCGACAAGGGTGTGCAGATTGCGTTTGTCACCCTGCATGTAGGCGCCGGCACCTTCCAGAGTATGCGGGTGGACAATATCCACGAGCACCAGATGCACAGCGAAGTCATGGAAGTCAGCGCTGAAGTTTGCGATCTGGTGCGCGCCACCAAAGCGGCGGGCAAGCGGGTAATTGCGGTGGGCACTACCAGCGTGCGCAGTTTGGAATCCGCCGCCCAGGGCTATCTCGATCTGGCGCAGCGGGGCAGTATCCAACCCTATCGCGGTGAAACTTCCATCTTTATTTACCCCGGCTATGAATTCCAGGTGGTGGATGCCCTGGTTACCAACTTCCACCTGCCCGAATCCACCCTGATTATGCTGGTATCGGCCTTTGCCGGTTACCGCCATACAATGTCGGCCTATGCTGCAGCGGTCGCCCAGCAGTACCGTTTTTTTAGCTATGGCGATGCCATGTTTATTACCCGCAATCCCCATGCTCCTGAAGACTTGCCGCCCAGCGCGCGCCAGTAAGGCCCGCGCTGTTTAACCGACTGAGCCGACCCTGAATTAAATGAGCCGCCCCTAATTGAATGAGCCGATTATGACCCGTGAATGCTTTATGACCTTTGAGCTGGATACCCAGGTGGGCAAGGCGCGCCGCGGCCGCCTCAAGTTCCCCCGTGGCACAGTGGAAACCCCGGCCTTTATGCCGGTGGGCACCTACGGCACGGTAAAAGGCCTAACCCCGCGCGATATTAAGGACATAGGTGCGCAGATTATCCTCGGCAACACCTTTCACCTGATGCTGCGCCCCGGTACCCAGGTAGTTAAAGCCCACGGCGACCTGCACGATTTTATGCAGTGGCAAGGCCCCATACTCACGGATTCTGGTGGTTTCCAGGTGTTTAGCCTGGGCAAGCTGCGCAAAATCACCGAAGCCGGCGTCACCTTTAAGTCGCCGATCAATGGCAGCCCGGTATTCCTCGACCCGGAAACTTCCATGCAGGTACAGCGCGACCTGGGCTCCGACATAGTGATGATTTTTGACGAGTGCACCCCATACCCGGCCGAGCCAGACCAGGCGCGCCAGTCGATGGAGTTATCGCTGCGCTGGGCGGCGCGCTCCAAAACTGCCCATGGCGATAACCCCTCGGCGCTGTTTGGCATAGTTCAGGGCGGTATGTACGAGCATTTGCGCAGCGAATCGCTCAAGGGCTTGGTGGAAATAGGCTTTGATGGTTATGCCATCGGCGGCTTGTCGGTGGGTGAACCCAAAGAAGATATGCTGCGCATCCTCGACCATATAGCGCCCGAGATGCCGGTGGATAAGCCCCGCTACCTGATGGGGGTGGGCAAGCCGGTGGATTTGGTAGAAGCAGTGCGCCGGGGTATAGATATGTTCGATTGCGTGCTGCCCAGCCGCAATGCGCGCAACGCCCATTTATTTACCCGCGAAGGGGTAATCAAGCTGCGCAATGCCAAATACCGCGAGGATACAGCCCCACTGGATGCCCAGTGCCAGTGCTACACCTGCCAGAACTTTAGCCGCAGTTACCTGCATCATCTCGACAAGTGCAATGAAATGCTGGGTGCCCAGCTCAACACCATCCACAACCTGCACTACTACCAGGACTTGATGGCCGAGATGCGCGCCGCTTTGAGCAGCGGTACTTTTGACGCGTTTTTAACAGAGTTTTACCAGCGCCAAGGCTTGGAAGTGCCGCCTTTGGCCCAATAATCACTGGCGCCAGTTTTATCGCGCCGGCGGGAAGGCCGGCGTTGTTGTCAGCCCATTAAAGGGTATAATCCGGCGCCTTTGGCCATACTGCGGCTGGCTTTGGTGACTGTTTGGATGTTATTTCACCGCGGCGAGCTAGCCAAAACAGCAAGCAAAAACAGGGCGGCCACTGGCCTGCCTCGATAATTACGGGAACCCCCTATGTTAAATCGCTACCCCTTGTGGAAGTACCTGGTGCTTCTTTTCATCCTGGCCATTGGCGCTGTCTACGCCATTCCCAATTTGTACATTCCTGATCCGGCAGTACAGGTATCTGGTGACTCCAGTGCCAAGGTAATTGACCAGCCAGTGTT
>CAMLRI010000453.1 GCA_946482385.1 uncultured Cellvibrio sp. | reverse complement strand
TATCCTCGATGTGGCCAGCGGTACCCGCTCCCGCGTCAGCTTCTCTATGATCCACCAAACCGTGCCGGCGCTGGATCTGATCAAGGCGCAAACCGCCGACAGCGTGTTCAGCCGCCTCAGCATCCAACACCTGCCCATCGAAGAGCAGAGTATGTTCAAGCTGCTGCTGTTGCTGCCCATGGGCGCGCTGGTGGTGGTGTTTATGCGTATCCTGGTGGGCCTGAAAACCTCGGGCACCTTTATGCCCATCCTGATCGCCCTGGCGTTTTTGCAAACCTCCCTGGTGCTGGGCCTGGTCAGTTTCGTCACTGTGGTGGCCATGGGCCTGGTGCTGCGCACCTATCTATCGCGGCTTAACCTGCTGTTGATCTCGCGCATTGCCACCCTGGTGGTGCTGGTGATCTTTATTATCTCGGCGCTCAGCCTGATTGGTTACCAAATGGGCCTCAACACCGGCATGACCATCACCTTCTTCCCCATGATCATCATCGCCTGGACCATTGAGCGTATGTCGATCCTGTGGGAGGAAGAGGGCCCCAAAGAGGTGATGGTGCAGGGCGGCGGCAGCCTGCTGGTGGCCGTGCTGGCCTACAGCCTGATGCAGGTGCCCCTGGTTGGTCACCTCACCTTCAACTTCCCCGAGCTGAACCTGGTAGCCCTGGCACTGATTATGTTGATGGGCCAATACACCGGCTACAAACTCTCTGAACTGCGCCGTTTCCGCGCCATGGTGGATAACGCCGAGGCCGGCAAGGGGGGCCAGGCATGAGCCAGGCGCCCGAGCTGTTAACCCCGGCGCCGGCCAAACCGGCCGCCGCCAAGCCATCCCTGTTCAGCACCGCCGGCGTCAAACGCTGGTGGAACTCCTGGGTCAGCCCCTGGCGCCTCAAGCGCCTGGGCATACTGGGTATGAACTGCCGCAACCACGATTTTATCGCCGCCTACAACCCGCGCAGCCTCTTCCCGCTGGTGGATAACAAGCTCAAAACCAAGCTGCTGGCGGAAGAATACGAAGTGGCCACACCCAAGCTGTTCTTTGTGGTCAATTCCCAGCACGAAATCGCCCATATCGAAGACAAACTCATGGCGCTGGAAGCCTTCGCCGTCAAACCGGCCAAGGGCTCGGGCGGCAAGGGTATCCTGGTGATCATCGGCCGCAAGGGCGATAACTTCATCAAATCCTCCGGGGTGGAAATCACCATCGAAGACATCCGCCGCCACATGAGTAACGCCCTGGCCGGCCTTTACTCCCTGGGCGGCAAGCCGGACGTGGTGATCGTGGAAGACCTGATCAAGTTCGACGACTACTTCAAGGATTACTCCTACGAAGGCGTGCCCGATATCCGCATCATCATCTTCAAAGGCTACCCGGTAATGGCCATGCTGCGCCTCGCCACCCACAAATCCGACGGCAAGGCCAACCTGCACCAGGGCGCCGTGGGGGTGGGTTTGGATATAGCCACCGGCCGCGCCCTCAATGCCGTGCAGCACTCCAAGCCGGTAACCCACCACCCGGATACTGGCCGCGCCCTCAACGAAATCCAGATCGCCGACTGGCGCAACTGGCTGCTGCTGGCCGCGCGCTGCTACGAAATGACCGGCTTGGGCTACATAGGCACCGACCTGGTACTGGATAAAGAGCGCGGCGCCCAGCTACTGGAGCTCAACGCCCGCCCCGGCCTGGCCATCCAGGTAGCCAATGGCCGCGGCCTGCTGCCGCGCCTGCGCCATGTGGAATCCCTCAAGGAGCGCATGCACCGCACCCCCGAACAGCGTGTCGACTACGCTATGAAAACCTTCACCGCTGAGGGGTTATAAGCCGCAAAATAATAACGCTAGTCGATACTGTCTTTTGACAATACTAATGCAGGGAGTTAGCATTTTTCATGATCAAGTCTTTTGCTGACCGCGAAACAGCGGCGCTCTTTGCCAACCAGCGGGTGCGCCGCTTTAACAGCGATTGGCTGCCCAGTGCGCGGCGCAAGCTGGCACAGCTGCATCACGTCACCAGCCTCGATGAGTTGCGTATCCCGCCTGGCAATCGTCTGGAAAGTCTCGGCGGCAGCCGTAAAGGCCAATTCAGCATGCGTATCAACGATCAATGGCGCATTTGTTTTGAGTGGCGTGATGGCCACGCCTGGGAAGTGGAAATTGTCGATTATCACTAGGGGTTTGCCATGAGCATTGCAAGCGAAGATCTGTACAACCAGGATTTTTCCGACCTCAGCGAGGGTGTCCTCGCTCCCATCCACCCAGGTGAAATTCTGTTCGAAGATTTCCTCAAACCCATGGGCATTACCCAGTATCGCCTCGCCAAGGAAATCGGTGTGCCCCAGCGCCGCATTGGTGAAATAGTGGCGGGCAAGCGCGCCATTACGGTGGATACCGGTTTGCGCCTCGCCCGCTATTTCGCAATGAACGACAATTTTTGGGTTGGTTTACAAATAGATTACGACACAGCAATTGCCAAAATAGCTCTGGCCGATGTGCTGGCGCACATCAAACCCCATGGGCAGGCGGCCTGATAGCTGGCGCTATTAATCGCTATTTGCGCCAGATCAAACCCCGCCCCTAGCCGCTTGATACACATCAAATTCCCCCGTCGCTCAAGGGTGCATCCTGAACCCGTCATCACAAATCAGGAGATAACAGCATGTT
>CAMLRI010000452.1 GCA_946482385.1 uncultured Cellvibrio sp. | reverse complement strand
TTCTTTCATGGGCGCACTACCCTGCTTCACACGGTAGCCGCGGCGATGCAGGCTTTCGCCGGAAAGATCAATGCTCAACACCAGTTTGTTTTTGCTCAGGCGCGCATTCACCAGCAAATCCGGGTCGCGCTTGGCCACATTGGGGCGCACACCGCTGAAATCCCGCAGGGCATCGACAATGGCGTCCTTCACTTTCAGGGCGCCGAACTGGGTGTTGCGGATGGCGTCGTTGCTGCCAACAAAATCCACCAGCAGGCTGCCGCTGGGGCTGAGGTGCTCCTGCCAGGGCAAGGCGCGCACGCCCTCGTACAAGTCCTCCTGGCTGTTCACCTCAAAGCTGGCGAGGGGCAGGAGTATCTTGTTGGCCAGGCGCGACCAGAGGCAGGCGCGGTAGGCCAGGCGCAAATCGCCCTCAAAGTAGACCCCGGCGACAGTTTCGCGGGTGTCCTGGGCGCCCAGGGCTTGCAGCTCCTGGAGTAACAGGCCTTCGAGCCCCTTGGGGCAAGCGGCAAAGTATTGATGAATCATGGAGTTAGCTATCAATAGTGAAAAAAGTGAAACTTTTGCGACCTACACCTGACTAAAACAAGGCGTTTGTCATTCATTTGTCAAACCAATCTGCTAGGCCGATCTGCCATATAGAACGGTTTTAGTATAAAAATTTAATCATTCACGGCAGGGGTTAAATCTGGTGTACTCGCCGAACCTGTCATCGTAAAAGGAGGAATTTTCCCGCTTTCTGCAACACCGTGTAGATTCCGCAAAACCGCTTAGATCGGCGCGACCCCGGCACAGACTGCCGCCCGGCGGCCGATAAACCACAACAAAGAGGTGCAATAACTGATGAAACGTCAAAAACGTGACCAAACAGAACGCGCATTCGTTAAAGGGTATCAAGCAGGTATTGAGGGGCGTTCCAAAAGCCTATGCCCACATGAAACCGGTCAAGCCCGCCAGCAGTGGCTGAACGGCTGGCGCGAATCGCGCGTGGACCAGTGGGATGGCTATAGCCGTTTGGCCCAAGTCCAGAAAATCAGCAATTTTAATCCTATGAGTATGAGCGGTTGACCCTTTCGGAAACCCTCCCACAATTTTTTTACTGAACTCGCATCCTTGCATTGATAAAGCCCGCTCTTGCGGGCTTCGCTTTATTGGCCCCGATGAAAATTGGCGATGCCCTCGGCGGCGGCGGCAATTAACGCAGGCCCTTCGTAAATAAACCCGCTGTACACCTGCACCAGGCTGGCACCGGCGCGGATTTTGTCGGCGGCGCTGGCGCCATCAAAAATACCGCCCACACCGATAATGGGCAGCTTGCCGCCCAGGCAGCTGTTGAGGGTGCGAATTACCTGGGTGCTTTTATCGCGCACCGGCAGGCCACTTAAGCCACCGGCCTCTTTGCTGGTGTCGTACTGCTCTACCCCTTCGCGGCCAATGGTGGTGTTGGTGGCGATAACCCCGTCCATACCTTCCTGGATCAACACACCCGCCACCTGGGCAATTTCGTGTTCATCCATATCCGGGGCGATTTTCACGGCAATAGGCACATAGCGGCCGCTGGCCTGGTGCAATACGCCCTGCTCTTTTTTGATGGGCGCCAACAGCTGGCTTAAGGAATCGCCAAATTGCAGGCTGCGCAGGCCGGGGGTGTTGGGCGATGAAATATTAACGGTGATGTAATCCGCGTGATCGTAGACTTTGCGCAGGCAGGTCAGGTAATCGTCCACCGCATTTTCCACCGGGGTGGTGGCATTCTTGCCGATATTGATCCCCAAAATGCCCTGGTAACGGCGCTTTTTCACCTGTTCTACCAGGTGATCCACACCCTTATTGTTAAAGCCCATGCGATTGATAATGGCCTGCGCCTCGGGAATGCGGAACAGGCGCGGCTGGGGGTTGCCCGGCTGGGGGCGCGGGGTAATGGTGCCGATTTCCACAAAACCAAAGCCCAGGGCACCCAGGGCATTGAAGTAGTCGCCGTTTTTATCCAGGCCGGCGGCCAGGCCAACGGGGTTGGGAAAGCGCAGGCCCATCACCTCTACCGGTGCTTCCGGCACCTTGGCGGCCATCAGGCCAATCAATTTAAGGCGCTCGGCGGCACCCAGCATGTCCAGGCTGAACTCGTGGGAAGTTTCGGGGTTTAAACGGAATAACAGGTTGCGAACTTGGGCGTACATAGCAGGCTCTGGCAAATGACTGGGGTCAGTGGGCAGGATGGATACAAGGGCGGCAAGGATACTGGATTCAGCGGCGCGGGTCGATGTGCCTGGAGGGGGGAATGCGCTCAATCGACTGAAAGCGGTTGTGCTCATCAAAACTAATGCAAAAACGCCCGCGAATACCATCGTGCAGTACAAATGGCATGAGTATGCGCGCCGGAAAGCGAATGCGGCGACCATCTTCGCTCAGGGCGAATACATCGCGGGCACTGCCTTGGTAGAGGCGCTGGAATTCTTCGGCAGAAATCACCAGGCTTACATACACAGAGTTCACGGTTACACCTGCTAATCAAACTGCATATCGGGCGGCACACTAATATTGCGCGGATAAGGCGGCTTTTGCCCCTTGCCTTTGCGGAAATTGCGCAACTGGAACACATAGGCCAACACCTGGGCAACCGCCAGGTACAAACCCGAGGGGATAGGCTGGTCTGGCTCGGTGGT
>CAMLRI010000451.1 GCA_946482385.1 uncultured Cellvibrio sp. | reverse complement strand
GGCTTAATGCGCTCCACGGTATAAACCTCGGGAACCAGTTGCGCCAAAATACTGGTTTGATAACCCGAACCCGTGCCAACCTCCAACACCTTTTGTAATTTGCCGCTAGCCCCCAACAGCAATTCCGTCATACGCGCCACTATGTAAGGCTGGGAGAGGGTTTGGCCATGGCCAATGGGAAGCGCTGTATCCTCATAAGCCCTATGTGCCAATGCCTCATCCAAAAATAAATGACGCGGGGTATTAAGCATAATATCGAGCACGCGCAAATTGGTTACGCCTTGATCGCGCAAGCGCTGAATCAACCGCTCCCGAGTACGCAGCGAGGTCATACCCACACCCTGCATCAATAAATTGCTCATAGCATCCAAATCCTCACCAAACCTTACTTTGCCCCACTTGCGATGGGAGGGCTTTAGCGCCTAAATATACCACAGCCCTTGCTAGTGCCAGCGCCATTACTCGGGCTCTGGCAACTGTTGGTTATCCAACACAAAGAGCTCACGCAAAATGGCTGTAGCGAAGGCGCCAGCATCCAGTGTAAAACTCAACTGCAAATGATCCGCCGCCAACCACTGGTAGGAAGGCGATATTGGCTTAAGCACCAAGGGGCGACGCTCCTGATTTAACCCTACATGCTCCAAAGCATTACACCAGTCACGCCAAGGCGTTAACAAGTTTTCCTCAAAGGCTTGCAATGGCTTTTCGGCAAGGGAACGTCCACGCCCCCAGAGCGGCCCAGTGGGCTGATCAGATGGATCGCCGGGAATTAACAGCTGCCAATTATCGGCAAGCACCCGCCCCGCCAAGACCTGATTAAATAAATAGGATCGCGCCGCCGATAAAATTAACCCACGTTTTTGTTTATCGCGATAAGGTTTTGCCTCTATCAACAGACGCTGCGCCTCACGCAAATTATTGCCGTAATGGCCAAAGCGCTGTTCGCCGAAATAATTAGGTACACCTGTCGCAAGCACCACATCCAGCTTTTTCACAAACTCACTGGAATTACTGAACTGCACTTGGCGCAAACCAATAACAAACCGGTTACCCTGGTGCTCACCTTTGCGCAACTTGCGGCTATGTCGCGATATATCCAATACGGTTACTGAATCGCTATTCAAACGCCCCCAGTCAGGCTCCTGATAGCCTTCGCGCTGGGGTAGATACACACTGAACCACTGGCGCGTAACTGCATGGCGATCCTTACGCCCTGCATAACCTACATCATGTATTTTTACACCAGCCAGGCGAGCAATCTGTTCCGCTAGCCAGGCTGTATTTTCACCACGTTTCTCAACCCACAAGTAGACATGCTCACCAGAGCCGATCGGGGAAAAACCCAACTCCTCCACTACTTGAAAATCTTCCTGGCACATACGAAAACTCGCACGGGCAGTAACTGCACCATAGGCCAAGGGAAAATCCAGGGAAAACGCCATAGCAAATTGCGACATTAGAGTGATTCCAATAAAACCACAGCGTAGCAAGCAATACCCTCTTCTCGCCCAGTAAAACCCAAGCGCTCGGTAGTCGTTGCCTTAACATTTATCTGGCCCACATTTGCACGCAAATCTGCCGCAATGGTTTCTTGCATACGCGGGATATAGCTAGCCATGCGCGGCGCCTGGGCCACTATGGTCATATCAGCATTTACCAGTTTCCAACCCTGCTGATTTACCTTGGCATAAACCATTCGCAACAATGAACGACTATCAGCGTTTCGGTATTGCATATCACTATCAGGAAAATGCTTGCCTATATCCCCCAACGCAGCAGCTCCCAATAAGGCATCACAGAGGGCATGGAGCAATACATCGCCATCTGAATGTGCCACCAAGCCGTGATGATGGGGAATCACCACTCCACCTATGACAATTTTGTCGCCATCGCCAAACGCATGAACATCGTAACCCTGGCCAATTCGCATCGACATTTATTCGACCCTATTTCAAAGCGCAGTTTGCGCCTGCTGTTGCAAAATAAAAGCAGCCAAAGCGAGATCCTCTGGCCGCGTCACTTTAATATTATCGCTGCGACCTTCAACTATCAGCGGCTGATATCCTGCATATTCAACAGCAGAGGCCTCATCGGTAACGGCATAACCTGCAGACAATGCGCTACTCAAACAATCACGCAAGAGTTGATTGGGAAATAATTGGGGTGTCTGTGCCTGCCAGAGATTTCGACGATCTACTGTTGCCGCGATTGAATTATCTGCAACGCGTTTCAACGTATCGCTGACTGGCACCGCCAGAATTCCACCAACCGCCTGCCGCTCCAGAACTTGCGCGATCAATTGCTTTACGGATGCCAAACTAACGCAAGGGCGCGCTGCATCGTGCACCAACACCCAATCATCTGCAGCGCCCTTGCTTTGCAAAAACATAAGCGCATTCAGCACCGAATCCGCCCGCTCAGAGCCCCCTTCAATGCAGACAATACGCTGATCGCCAAACAAAGTGGACTCACGCCAATACATATCGGTGGGACTTAGCACCAACACCAATCCAGCCAATCCAGGCAATGCCAGTAAACGCTGCAATGTGTGCTCAAGAATTGAGTACTGCCCCACTCGCAAATATTGCTTGGGCACAGAGGCCCCCATACGCGAACCTATGCCGGCGGCAGGGACAATACACCAGACAGAAGGGAGAGATTGTGCAGCA
>CAMLRI010000450.1 GCA_946482385.1 uncultured Cellvibrio sp. | reverse complement strand
ATGCAGGCAGAGCCGCAGGAATGGGTGGATCTCCCCCTGCCGCCACCGGCGCCCGCCGCTACCACAACGGCAGAGCAGGTGTTCAGTTGGCAGGAACTGCGCCGCCTGCGCACCGCCCCCAGCAGCCTCGAGCCGGTGGTGGAACAAGTGCATATCCGCCATCCCTATCGCCCCAGCCCCGCCGATTTACCCCGCGAGCCACTGGCGCTGCCCAGCAGCAGCGAGCTGCCGCTCAGCCGCATTCAGGTGCGCGGCTATTTGCCCCTGCATTTGGAAGTGCCCGAATACCCGCGCCTGGCGCTGGAGCGCGGCCTGGAGGGCAGGGTAGTGGTGGAGTTCGCCATCCACAGCGACGGCCAGGTACTGGAGCCGCGCATTATCGAGCGCCCCAACACCCGTTTGTTCGATAAAGCCGTGCTCGCGGCCCTGCAAAAATCCCGCTACCAACCGCAGCTGATCGACGGCCAGCCGGTGGTGCTGCGCGGCGTTACCGAAGAATTTATTTTCCAGCTCGAACCCCCGCCCAACCGACGACGGCCCTAATCGCCGCGCCAACTAATCCAACCCCTGTTCACACCGGCCTGATGGCCCGGCACTGGCTGCCCATGCCTGCGCCCTTGGGCTAACTCATGCCTAAAAAATGTCGCCAAGAGGAAAACCACCATGATGAGCCAATCCCTAAATCCCCATGCATTCGCCACTAATAAAGACGTAACACTCGCCTCCCGCCACTGGTTGCTGCGCTCGCTCTTGTCGCTCCCCTGCGCGCTGGTGGCCACACTCGCATTGTTGATGATGATGCAGGGCTTAATCCAGCGCGATTACCCCCAAGTCGACCCCCAGCCGGCGTATAGGATTCCCAATGTCACCGCGGTAGAGCCGGAAATAGAAACCCGCTTCCCGGAAATGGAAAAACCCATCAAACCCCAACTGGTCGAGCCGCCACCCACCCTGGAACCCATAGCGCCAGAAACCGGCGAGCGTTCGGTTCTGGTGCTGCCCAACCAGGTGGAACTACCTGGCAGCGGGGTAAAACCGGTGCTGATACTCGACAGCCAACCCCTGCCCATAGTGCGCATTAACCCTGTGTACCCCAACCAAGCTGCAGCGCGGGGTATTGAAGGCTATGTGGATGTGCTGTTCGACATCACCAGCATTGGCACCACCACCAATATCCGCATCGTCGGCTACTCTCCCTCCAGTATTTTTAACCGCAGCGTGCTCAAAGCCGTCAGCGGCTGGAAGTACAAACCCGCCGGCGAAGGCGCCACCGCTGTGGCCACCTACAATGTGCGCGAGCGCATCAGTTTTGTGATGGAAAAAGCCAGCGGCGATTAATGGCGGCCAGCGGGGGCAGGCTATGGCACAATGCCTGCCCCCAATGTTGTACCCAATTTTGTGATGGTTATTTGCCGCTATGAATAACTTGCCCCTGCTCTGCACACCGGAATTGGCTGCCGCCGGCGAAAGCCTGGCGCAGCAATGGCAATGCCCCTTGCATATAGGTATTGCCGCCGAGCAATTCGAAAGCAGCGAATTTGTATTGCTGCTTAATGCGCAGGGCTTAAGCCTGCAACAAACCGGGCGCAAAGCCCCTGGGCCAATCCGCGTGGAATTCACCGAAGGCGCCGCCGACCACCGCCGCAAATTCGGCGGCGGCAAAGGCCAAATGATCGCCAAAGCCGTCGGCATCAAAGCGCATTTTCAACCGCAAGTATTGGATGCCACTGCCGGCCTGGGGCGCGATGCCTTTGTGCTCGCCAGCCTGGGCTGCACTGTAAACATGATCGAACGCTCGCCCATAGTTCACGCGCTGCTGCAAGATGGCTTGCAGCGCGGCCTCGCATTCGCCCGCAGCGAAGATCCGGAATTATTCGCTGCGCTCCAACGTTTGCAGCTGCAAGGGCAAGACAGCAAAACCTATTTGCAAAACCTAACGCCCGCACAATTCCCCGATGTTATTTACCTCGATCCCATGTTCCCCGAGCGGCAAAAAACCGCCGACGTAAAAAAAGAAATGCGCGCATTCCACAGCATCGTCGGCGCCGACGAAGACGCCGACGCACTCCTGCCCCTGGCACTGGAACACGTGCAATACCGCGTCGTCGTCAAACGCCCCCGCAAAGCCCCCTTCCTCAACAACCAAACCCCCTCCTACCAACTGGAAGGCAAATCCAGCCGTTACGATATTTACACCCGCAAAAAGCTGCCGGAATAATTCGGCAGCGCAGTCTCCATCGTTTCGTTATTACTTATTGTTTGGTTGACACAATTCCCGCCTGCATATAGCTTTGCCGAAAGCTTTTTTTGCCTGTGTTGTATGCTGCTGCATGTTTTTGCTGCGCGTGTGAGTTAATGGGCTTGGGTGTTAAAAAAGGTTTTAGGGAAAAGGGTTCACGCTGATGGGGTTG
The DNA here is from genome assembly GCA_946482385.1 of uncultured Cellvibrio sp. Next base: position 263 of record CAMLRI010000450.1, on the reverse strand, counting down.
TTGCTTGCTATTGGAATAGATGGTTTGGGCAAGGGGCGTGAGGGTGATTATTTAAATGTTAACTTGGCATGAGCGAGGAATTTGGGTGGTAGCTAAGATATATAAATACAGAACCGGAAGCGCAGCCTTACGGTGCTTATCTGAAGGAGGTTTGTATTTTGCAAAAGCCGAATATCTAAACGATATCTTGGAGGCTAAATTTGATTGCGTTGAAGCATATGAATTCTATCGGGAAATTTTATCTGGGTTGAATACCGTAAGGA
>CAMLRI010000449.1 GCA_946482385.1 uncultured Cellvibrio sp. | reverse complement strand
TTCGGAATTTTTTAAATTTCTCTGTGCAACATAAATTCATACGGCAAGAAAAAGATGGTTTTTATATCAACCTTTTATTGATCTTGGTGCGTCAAACATCACTGCCCACCTATCTCCAGTTGCTGGCCAATATCCGCCAGGTAGCGCTGTTCGGTTTCCAGGTCGGCGAGGGTGAGGGGGTGTTTTTCCAGCCATTTGGCGGGCAGGGTTAGTTGCAGGTGGTGTTTGTTGGCGCTGAGTTTGATGTTGGGCAGGCCGTCTTTGATGCGGCCGCGATGAAAAATGGTTGCCAGGCGCAGCAGTATGGCCAGGCGCAGCAGGTCGGTGTTGTCCATGGGGAATTGCTTGCTGGGGAAGCGGCGGCGGTGGGCTTGTACCAGGGCGGCCAGTTGGGTTTGTTCGGCGCGGGAAAAACCGGCCAGGTCGACATGCTGCACCACATAGGCGCTGTGCTTGTGGTAGTCGCTGTGGGCTATGTCCAGCCCCACCAGGTAGAGGCGCGCGCTCCAGCCCAGCAGTTTGCGCGCATCCTCGGCGGCCAGTTGCCAGTCGTCGGCCACTTGTTTGAGCAGTGCCAGCGCGGTTTTTTCCACTGCCTTGGCTTTGTCGGTATTCACATGGAAACGCTGCGCCAGGGCTTCCACGCTGGCCTGGCGGATATCGCGGTTTTCCAAGCGCCCCTGCACATCAAATAACAGGCCTTCGCGCAGCGCCCAGTCGGCGGCGGTCATGGTTTTTAATTCCAGGGCTTCAAACAGCGCGGTAAGCACTATCACCCCGCCCAAAAACACCGGCTGGCGATCGGCGGAAAGGCCGTCCAGCGCCAGGTCGGTGGTGCCCTGTTTGATATAGGCGCCGAGGATTTTTTCCAGGCAGTCGAGGTTAATAGTGCCGTCGCTCCAGCCCTGGGCGGCGCAGAGTTTGGCCACGGCTTTGATGCTGCCGGAGGCGCCCAGCACCTCATTCCAGCCTAGTTCCACAAAGCCTTCCACCACTGGCTCCAGCTCCTGCAAACAGGCGATCAGCGCCTTGGTGACCAGCTTTTCGCTGACCTTGCCCTCCATAAAGAATTTTTTGGTGATGGCGACACAGCCCATGTTGAGGCTTTCCTTGAGCAGGGGTTTCATACCCTCGCCGAGGATTATTTCGGTGCTGGCGCCGCCTATGTCCATCAGGATGCGCTTGCCCTTATCCGGCGCTATGCACTGGGCCACGCCCAGGTAAATCAACCGCGCCTCCTCGTCGCCGGAAATAATTTCCACCGGGTGCCCCAGGCGCGCTTCGGCCTCGGCCAGGAACAGGCGCGAATCGCTGATACTGCGCAGGGTTTTGGTGCCGACAATACGCACCTGGCGCGAGGGGTAGGCGCGCAGGCATTCGCCAAAGCGCTCCAGGCAGGCCAGGGCGCGGGCGCGGGCTTCGTCGCTCAAGCTGCCGTCCTCCTGCAGGCCAAAACCCAGGCGCACCGGCTCGCGCAGCCGGTCGAGCAGCACCAGCTGGCCGTTGTCCCAGCGCGCCACAATCATGTGGAAACTGTTGGAGCCCAGGTCGATGGCGGCTATATGGCTGGCCTGGCTAGTGGCGGGCGAGAGGTTGAACATGGGCAGTTCCTGTGGCGGTTGGCGGCCGGTACGGCTTTGGGGGGATTCTACCCCATAGCCGTTACAGCATAGCCAGCGCGGCAGCCCAGAGGGTGGCGACCGGGGAAGGCACGCCATAAAAAATGGCCGGGAGCCATTTTAAACGTCGGCACGACGGCCCGCAGGGTGGCGGCCAGGGAGGGCACACCAAAAAGGCAGCGGTTGCTGCCTTTTTGGTGTGCCGGTGCCAACTAGCGGCGCCATCTTGGTAGATGGCTTCGCGCTTAGTTGATGGCTTCGCTCTGCGGTTGCTGTGCAGCGGCTTGCTGCTGCGCCTGGGCAATGGCCTGGACAAATACGGCATCGAAGTTAATCGGCGGCAGCATCAGCGGCGGGAAGGTGCCGCGATTGAGGATGCTGTCGATAGCTTCGCGGGCATAGGGGAAGAGGATTTGCGGGCAGGCGGTGTTGATCAGCTGGGTAACGGCTGCGCCTTCCAGGCCGCTGATGGCAAACAGGCCGGCCTGTTTAATTTCCACCAGGAATACCGCGCGGTTGTCGCTGCGGGCGGTAACGGTGAGCAGCAGCACCACTTCAAACAAACCATCGCCCAGGGGGGTGGCCTGCACATTTAAATCCTGTTGGATATTGGGCTTGAAGGCTTTGACAAAGGCTTCGGGGCCCATAGGGGTCTCGAAGGACAGGTCTTTCAAATAAATGCGCTGAATGGCGAACTGTGGTCCGCCAGAAGCTTGCTGGGATTCTTGTTGGTTATTTTGTTCAGACTTAGTCAACTCGTGTTAGTACAGGGATTGAAGTGAATTAGTGAGCAAAGAAAATTAATGTTGCGCCAGCAGCGCGTCCAGTTTGCCGGCTTTATCCAGCGCCCAGAGGTCGGTAAAACCGCCCACATGGAAATCGTTGATCCAGATTTGCGGCACAGTGCGCTGGCCGCTTTTGGCCATCATTTCCTGGCGCAAATGCGGCTGGGTATCCACGCGGATTTCTGCGGGCACTACGCCTTTTTTCGCCAGCAATTGCTTGGCGTTAATGCAGTAGGGGCAGACGGCGGTGGTGTACATGGTGACTTGTGCCAT
>CAMLRI010000448.1 GCA_946482385.1 uncultured Cellvibrio sp. | reverse complement strand
CGAATCAGTAGCTGCCTGCGAAAATGCGGCTTTAGGTTAGGGAACCTAGCCCCCCTCGCTGGTAAAGGACAAAAGATATGACCCAAACCCTGCAAGCGGCCGCCCGCCGCCTGGAAAACTGGATTAAACAAGACGCCCTGCCGCTCTGGCTGGAGCGGGGCATAGTGGCCAACCTGGGCGCCAACTACGAGCGCCTCACCCCCGCCGGGGTGGCGGATTTAACCGCCAGTACCCGGGTGCGGGTGCAGGCGCGCCAGGCCTTCTTTTTTGCCGCCGCCTACCAGCGCGGCTGGTGCGCTGCCGGCGCCGCTACCGCCAAAGCCCTGTTGGCCTTTGTGCGGGCGAACGCCGCCCACCCCAGCGCCGGTGCCGGCTATACCCACCTGATGAACCCTGACTTTGTGGTGGTGGATACCAAGCAAGACCTTTACGACCACGCCTTTTTTCTGCTGGCCAACGCCTGGTGTTATCGCGCCCTGGGGGAGCAGTCTTATCTGGATGAAGCCGATAAACTCATCGCCCACCTGGATGCCAAATTCGGCTCCAGTGTCGGCGGCTGGATCGAGGGCGATTACGCCTACGCCTGCCGCCGCCAGAACCCGCACATGCATTTGTTTGAAGCTTTTCTGGCGCTTTACGATGCCACTGGCCAGGCCAAATACCTGGCGCGGGTCGGTGAAATTTTTGCGCTTTTCCAAAGCCACTTTTTCGATGCCGGGCAGGGCGTGCTGTTTGAATTTTTTGATGACCACTGGCAGCGCTTGCCCGGCGCCAAAGGCGATACGGTAGAGCCGGGGCACATGATGGAGTGGGTATGGCTGCTCGACTGGTACAGCCGCCGCAGCGGCCGCCCAGTGGAAGGCTACACCCGCGCCCTCTACCAGCGCGGCCTGGAAATCGGCATGGCCCCCTCGGGCCTGCTGTACGATGCCGTCGCCGCCGATGGCCGCATTATCGACCCCAACAAGCGCTGCTGGGGCATCACCGAATTAATCAAAGCCAGCCTGGTACAAATCCGCGCCGGCCACCCGGATGCCGAAGCTATCGCGATTAAAGCGGTGGACGATCTTTTCACCTACTACCTCTGCGCCTCCACTCCCGGCGCCTACGTCGACCAGCGCGGCGCCAATGATGAAGTAATCGTGGACACAGCCCCCGCCAGCACGCTGTACCATTTAATCGTGGCCGCCATGGAATTGGTGGATCATGTACAGGCTGGGATCGATGAATCTTAGAGAGTGATTTCTTTGATGCATTGATTTACAGCTATTCATTTGCTATGCACAATGCACCTAACTCCTGGAAGGACTTAGTAAATTCAGGGAAGAGTTTGGTTGTAATCTGTTAGTTGATGCATACAGACTCTCCCGTTCATTGTTGCGGAGCGTCTATGACTACCGATCTTAATATTGCTGTCGACCACTCGACGGCAACCTCTTCATTACTGGTATCTCCCCCTCGTTCGCTTTGGCTGGAGTTTTTATTGCACTTCAGTAGTTGCGGGCTTTACACCTCTTACTGGTTGTTTTGCCGTACACGTGAAATGAACAGGGTACGAAACGAAAATTTTGTGCCCTGGTTGTGGCTGCTAGCCCCTTTTTTTTCACTGGCGTTGTTGGTTGCTTTACCAAGGTTTGTTGCGGCACTGAATCGCTGGGAAAAAGCCAATCAGCTATCTGAGTGGCGGGCCTGGAGAGGGGTGTGGTATTGGTTGGTTTTTGCATTGGCTGTGTGTTTCAACTTGCCCTCATTTTATGAGACGTTAATTTGGTGCTTACCTTTCGGGTTGGTACTTTGGTCTGGTTTGTTTGTGGTGTTACAAACGCGTGTAGATGCAATAAAGCGGGCGCAAAAAAATTTAGCACACCAGGATCGATCCATGGCTCTAGCGATTCCAGAGCTGTTACTGATCATAATTATGTTGCCTTTAGTGCTGGTAATTTCTGTGATCCTGATGTGGGACGCATGGAAACTATCCGGTTTGGAAACTTATCGGCAAGGTATAGTCTACACCAATACCCAATATCAATTTCGCTTGCCTATTTCTATGGAGGGATGGGCAGCTGTTCCAGCAGGAACCCACTCGACGGGTGATGCCGTATTGGAACTGCAAGGCCCAAGAATGGAAATGTATTTTGTTGTATTTCATCATGACCTTAATGATTCGTTGAATGATATAGCTTATGCCCGGCTTAATGAAATTAAGGCCGAAGATGCAGATAGCCAGTGCCAGCAAAAACGCGTACTGAGTGCAGATGGTAAAAGTGTGATTGCCAAAATACTGTGCGAGTCGATTTTTTTAGGGAGTCCGTATGTAAATGTTGTAACGGTAATTGAAACGCAAGCGGGCGTGGTTGAGTTGTACGGCTATTTTTCCAGCGATGCACGTGTGTTCGAAAAGCAGCGGGCAGCTTTTGTTGATATGGCGGCAGGATTTTCACCATTATGAAATATGGAATACTGATTTTTATTTGGCTTTTGTCTATTTGTGCTTGTGCGGCAGAGCCGGTTTGGGATGTGCGTGGCGCCCAATCATTAGCGGACATTAAGCAGCGATTGGCTAGCGTTGATGCTGCTTCACTCACAGAATTTACCGAAGTTTATTTTGATGCGCGAGTTCATGTTGATAATCAGCGCAGTGTTATGGTTGTGCGCCGGGCTTTTTATTTCCCTGATAC
>CAMLRI010000447.1 GCA_946482385.1 uncultured Cellvibrio sp. | reverse complement strand
AGCACCATAGCTGCCAATTGATTTTGGCGATGGCAGCGCATTTTGGTAAACACCGATTTCAATTGCGCGCGCACTGTGTGGGCCGAGCGCTGGTCGCGCAGGGCGATAACTTGCGGATCCAGGCCCAGGGCAATATCCCGCGCTACCCGCGCCTCGCCCTCGGTCAGCTGGAACAAACTCATCAGCAAATTGGCATCTATTTCGGCCACCTGCTCCGGGTCGTACAAATACACCACCACATAGGCGGGCACAGGCCAAAAACTGTGGTCCGCCAATGCCGGGGAAACAGGCGTTAGCAGGCAACTCAGCGGGCTGCGCCCCTGGCGGCGGATCATCACCAAAGGCTCGGCCAGCTCGCCTTCGCGCAGCTGACGAAAGGCAGCCCAAAACCGCTGGGCGACTGCCGGCTCCTGAAACTGCAACTGCTTACCCCTAACCCCCATATCCGACTGCTGCACCAGGCTTTGTGCCCGGGGCGATACATAACCCACGGCGCCCTTGGCATCCAGCAACACAAACGGCAGGGGGCGCAGCTCGCTGGCCATCACACTGGCATGGGCGCGGGCACCCAGCTCTACCGCCAACTGTTCCAGGCGCAATGCCTGGCGCAGATGAGGCAAAAATTGGTTGATGCTATGGGTATCGGCACGGCTGAAATGGCCCTGGTCGCCAGTGCGTTGCACCAGCAATTGCACCTTGTGGGCGCCGGCCAGCATCACAGTGCCGCATACACCGTGGTGAATATCCTGGGCGCGCGCCCAGTCGTTAAAAAACTCGGTGCGATAAAAGGCATCCTGGCGGCAGGAAAAATCCAGGAAGGTGGAATAGAGCTGGCCGCTGGGTTTGTGCGCCAGCTCTGGGCGCCAGGGGCAGGTGTTAACGAAGTGCTCGACATAGCGCTGGTGGTCGCCATCGTCGATGTTGACCTTGGTGCTGGCCAGCACCTGGTTGGCGGCGGCGTTAGTGAGCAACATGCGCGCCGAGCGCGATTCTGTGGCTGCCACCAGATCGCCCAGAAAGGCCTGCCAATCCACACCCTGGCCGACATTGGCATAAAGCGTTTCCAACAGGCGATTAAACCCGGCTGGTATTAGGTCGGTTGGGCGGGTGTTGTCCATGGCGGATCGCAGAATAAAAACAATATTGAATGGCACTTTGGCGCGTTATTTTGCGTAAAATGCGCGCAATAACCAAATAAATCAAGCTCTTATCAGATAAACCAAACCCTTAACGAATAACGCCAACCTTTATCGGATAAACGGAAGCCTTGCCATGTTACCCAGCGCCACTCCCGACCCCCATCTGATTCTGTTTATCCACGGCTGGAGCTGTAGCGCCAGCGACTGGGACGCCAGCCTAGCCGCCCTGCGCCCGCAGCTGCCGGCCAACACCCAGCTGCTGGCACCCGACCTGCCCGGCCACGGCCGCCAGCGCGACCAGGCCTGGAGCGATTGGAGCATCCCCGGCCTGGCGCGCGCCCTTATCGCCCAGCTGCCCGCCACCGGCCAGATCAGCCTGGTGGGCCACTCCATGGGAGGCTGCGTTGCCCTGGAGGCCGCCGCCCTACTGGGTGATAGAGCGCAACAGGTGATTTTGGTAGACACCTTTGGCCTGGCCTACGGCGATATGGATGCAGCCACCATCGCCAGTATTGAACAACCCTTCCAGCAGGATTTTGTTGGCGCCATGCACTACCTGGTCGACAACACCACCCCCGCCAGCCTGGGTTGGGAAACCCGCCACTGGATCAAAACCCGCATGGCCAGCGCCGATACCAGCAAGATGCTACCCATTTGGCACCAACTGCTGCGCTGGTCCCCCGACCGCGCCTTCACTGCCATCCGCTGCCCCATACACGCACTCAACGGCGAGCATATACCCGCCGCCGCCCAGGCGCGCTGCGCCCCCTATGTACAGACCCAGGTGCTGCCCGGCTGCCACCACTTCCCGCAGTTTGAACAGCCGGAGCTATTCCAGCGCGAGCTTTGCCGGCTGATTACGGGAGCTAATTGGCTCTTTCATAACTCATTTGGGTGATGCAGGGCACTACGCCACCCCCCTAGAATTTCCTCCACCAAACAATCAGCTTGCTTCGCTGGGCTCAGGCTGGCTCACACCACAAAACGATTACCAGAGGAAATGAAGAAATAATGAAGTTATCAACATGCCTTTTTCCTGCTTTAGTTTTGATATCTGCACTTGCAGGCTGCGGTGGCGGTGGCGGTGGCGGTGGCGGTGGCGGTGGCGAGAACTCAAGCACCGACACAAACAACAGCTCTCTTTCTAGCGGGGCATCTAGCAGCGTTTCAACCTCCGTCGGCAACACTCAAACAATCAGTGTCACGCCATCACTTGGGGGCAGTTTTAAACAAGGTACAGAAGTACGCCTAAGCTCCTTACACAATGGAAGTATCATCTCTACTGCATATGTAAATAATCAGGGAGTTGCCCAGCTCAACCTACCCTCGAATTTTCGTGCACTTGCACCCTATCTAATTGAAGCAGGCAAAAATGGCGATTCATTCTACGACACCAAAAAGAAAGAGTTTGTCGTAATTACGCTACCCGCCGGAAGCTATGCACTACGTGCTGCCGTTGCAGATAACAGCAATACCAACATAGGAGTAACCCCCTTTACAGAGTTTGCCGTTGGCTTGCTTGAGAAAAATGGCCTGATCAATACC
>CAMLRI010000446.1 GCA_946482385.1 uncultured Cellvibrio sp. | reverse complement strand
ACATTTTACCGCGCCAAGCCTCCACACCGGATTCCTGCGCCAGCGCCAAAAGCGCCGCCTGGGTTTCTTCGGTAATCAGGTTTTTGGAATAGTCGAGCAGAAGGGAGGGAAGCTGGATGGAGAATTTGGCAAAGCGGTCGCTGTCGCGGCTAAAGAGGTCTTTAAGATGCTGCCCCTTCATTTGTACCGCATGAGCTTGCAAGTTTTTCCAGGAGGATAGATCTGTGGGACGAACAACAGAATTAGTCATTTACTACTCCAAAACAAGGATATAAAGGGATGTTGTGTTTGGATGCTGCGTGAGTTCCATTGCCATAGTCAGTCGTTCTAGTCGTTGCCCACATGTTAGGCTGCCGGGGTTATCCCCTGTCATTTTCAGCTTGCTTACCGGTGTTTCGCTATTGCACTTCGCTGGGCTTTCTTCGCAGGGAGATTGAAGCACAGCAACAAAAACATCCTAATCAAACAGCAAGCTTCGAAATGGCATCCTAGAGCAGCGCAGTTTGCCGCAAACATTGCATGCCAGTAGTGTCGCAACGCGGGGAGTTTAGGTTGTTTTGAGGCGTATAATTGCGGCGAAAAAAACCGGAAACACAGGCCACAAAAAGGCCGCTATCATAGGCAGATGGGTATTGAGTGTCAATCAAACGCCAGTTTGCGCAGACGCAAAAATTCTGCGCAGTAACAACATAACAACCCAACAAAACCTTGCTTATTTTTTACGGACATCATGAATAAAAACCACATTACGCCGCGCGGCAGCATCGAAGGTTTTTTTGGCCAAAGCTGGAGCTGGGACGAGCGCCATCAACATCTTATTTTTCTCGCAGCCCAGGGCTACGATTTTTACATTTATGCACCGAAAAGTGACACTTATTTGCGTCGCCATTGGCACCTCAACTGGCCGCTGCAAGAATTCGCCGAGTTGCAAAAATTGCGCACCCACTGCCAGGAATTAGGCCTGCGTTTTGGCATTGGCCTAAGCCCGCTGGAAATTCATCAGCTCAACACCAGCGAAAGGCACCAGCACCTGCTGCAGCGCCTGCAACAAATCAACCTCTTGGCGCCCGATATCCTCTGCCTGCTATTTGATGATATGCGCGGCGATTTGCCGCAACTGGCCGCCCAACAAATTGATTTGGTACACCAGGCAGTGGCCGCCAGCAACAGCCGTGCGTTTATTTTTTGCCCAACCTATTACAGTTTTGATCCAGTACTTGAAAAAGTTTTTGGCAAAATGCCTGAACACTATTGGCATGACCTGGAACAGCACCTGGACAAACACATTGATATTTTTTGGACCGGCGAAAAAGTATGTTCCAAACATTACCCGCAAGCTCATTTGCAACAGGTGAGTGAGCTGCTCGGGCGCAAACCTTTTTTGTGGGACAACTACCCAGTCAATGATGGCGCCATCAAATCCAAGCACTTGCATTTGCGCCCGGTACCCCAAGCGCACAGCCAATTATCCGACGCTATTGCTGGCCATGCCGTTAACCCTATGAACCAGCCCTGGCTATCGCAACTCGCACTGGCAAGCCTGGCACTGGCTTATCAAAATTCCGCACACTACACCCCGGAGGCTGCGCAACAACAATTACTGCCGCAGCTGTGCGGCAAGGCATTGGCAGGAGCACTGGAGCAAGATATAGATTTATTTCAGGATCAGGGGCTCAACCAGATAGATGCCGCACTGCGCCAGGAACTTATCGCCAAATACCTCGTATTTTTACCCAGCCCCTATGCCCGCGAATTAATTGCCTGGCTGGAGGGACAGTACCAATTTGATCCCGCCTGCCTGACTGATTAATTAATGCGCAAAATCATTATCAAAAACCGGGGCCAACCCCGTCAGCCAAGGAAAAATGCAGGTGCGCACAGCAATTCAATAAATTCGCTCTACACTTGCAGTAACTGCACGCAAAAAACCAGCACCCAATAAAAAATCAAGCCCGAGACAAACTAAGGATTTCTATGAGCGATTTACCCCATCACCCCGCCCACGAAGCCATAAACACCTATGAAACCGTAAACGCTGTTATTTCGCCCACCGGGTCGCTGAACAGCTTGTCCAAAATTGAAGTGGCCAAATTGCTCGATTCCAGCCAGAGCGGCCTGTATAAATTATTCCGCAGCTGCTCTTTGGCTGTGCTCAATACCGGCAACGACTTGGACGATGGCAAGGAGCTGCTGGAGCGCTACATGAATTTTGATATCAGCATTGTGCAGCAGGAGCGCGGTATTAAACTTTCGCTCAAACACGCACCGGCAGAAGCTTTTGTGGATAACAAAATTATTCGCGGTATTGGCGAGCATTTATTTACCGTACTGCGCGATGTGATTTACACCAACGACGAAATTAACGGCAACCCCAAATTCAATTTGCAAAGCTCCGAGGGAATTACCGATGCCGTGTTCCACATGCTGCGCAACGCGGGCTTATTGCAACCGGCGTTAGACCCCAACCTGGTAGTCTGCTGGGGCGGCCATTCCATTAACCGCGTCGAATATGAATACACCAAAGAAGTGGGCTATGAGTTGGGTTTGCGCGGCCTGGATATTTGCACCGGCTGCGGCCCAGGTGCCATGAAAGGCCCCATGAAGGGCGCCACCATCGGACACGCCAAACAACGCATTAACAATGGCCGCTATATTGGTATTACCGAGCCAGGAATTATTGCTGCC
>CAMLRI010000445.1 GCA_946482385.1 uncultured Cellvibrio sp. | reverse complement strand
ATCATAATCAAATGGTTGCGCAGCTTTCAGGTCGACAGTAGCACCCAAAGATCCTTCCTGCACTTCAGCGGTATTAGTTTTCCGCACAGTCAATGAACTAAACAAATCCGACGAGAAAGTATTGAAGTCGAATCCACGGCCACGGTTATTACCACCAACAGCATCAGTACCACCCGTGGTAGAGATAGTCTCCATACCATTCAAACGAACTGTGGTAAAAGTTGGCCCCAAACCGCGCACAGTAATACCGCGCCCCTCACCACCAGAACGCTGAATAGCAACACCTGGCACGCGCTGTAAGGACTCCGCCAGGTTATTATCAGGGAATTCGGCAATATCAGAAGCAACAATAGCATCAACGAAACCATTTTGATTGCGCTTGATATTTAATGCGTTCTGCAAACTATCCCGGAAACTTCCGGTCACTACCACTTCTTCAACAGACTCACCAGAGTTGTCGCTGTTTTCCTGTGCATACACAGTGGCGGGCAGGGCGGTGATCGCCATGGCCAACACCAGTGGATTCAGATGGAACTTTTTCATAGCTTTTCCCCATAATTATTGTGATTGACTACTACTTGCTAATGAATTGCGCGATAGCCTTATAGGTAAGTTATCGCGCAAGTTATTGACAAGCCTAAAGCTGCGCAAGGCTGAACTTTTAGACTTGTGTAATCCACCGTGACGCAGCTTTAAGCGGGTTAAAAAAGTGGATTATTCCGCGCGGGGCAGCGCCGCAACCCTGGCCAGCCCCCGAATTCCTCTTCGCTAAAATCAGGCAACCTTAAATTCAACACCCTTGATGGTGACATTGCTGGCATGCATGGCATCGACATGCTCCAGCACACCAATTTCTTTTACATCGCGAAAGTGGCTATCGCGCAATTGGAAATTGGCGATAGGCGAGCGGGCGTAACCGCGCACCTGGAATACCTGCTGCGCTTTGGCGCATTCGATACCGCGAAAATCCAGATCGCGCACCACCGGCGTGTGCTCGCCGGCGTCGCCCTCTTCGTATTGGAAGTCGATGACGATAGCGGTGTGCACTTCGCCAATAACAATGTTGCGCGCATAAAAATGCTCAACCACACCGCCGCGCACCGAGTTGGTTTTGATACGCAGGCCGCGATCCAGATCGGGACTACTCATCTCGCAGTCTTCGACAAATACATTGCGCACACCGCCGGACATTTCGCTGCCAATCACTACACCACCGTGGCCGCTGCGCATTTTGCAGTTGCGGATCACAATATTTTCGCTGGGGCGATTGATGCGGCGGCCGTCGTGGTTGCGGCCGGATTTAATGGCGATACAGTCGTCGCCGGTATCGAAGAAGCAGCCTTCAATCACAACGTTGCGGCAGGATTCAGGGTCGCAGCCATCGGAGTTAGGGCCCAGGCTGGCAAGGGTCACATCGCGCACGGTGACGTTGTTGCACAGCACAGGGTTAAGCAGCCAGAAGGGCGCATTGGTAATGGTCACGCCTTCTATTAATACGTTTTCGCAGCTGTAGGGCTGCACAAAGGGCGGGCGCAGGTAGGCGTCTTCGGCAAAGTAGCGCTCTTCCGGGGCCACGCCGGCCTCCATGGCTTTTTGCAAGTCGGCGCGGCCTTTGTCCTGGGTGGGGAAGCCGGGCACACTCCAATCGGTGCCGCCCTTCCAGGCGCCACCTTTCCAGGGCCACCAGGTGGTGCGATTGGCCTGGCCATCGAGCACGCCCTCGCCGGTAATGGCGATATTGGTTTGGCGGTAGGCGTAGATCAGCGGCGAAAAGCCCAGCAGCTCCATGCCCTCCCAGCGGGTAAATACTGCGGGCAAATAGGCTTTAGGGTCGGTGGAAAAGGCAATGCGCGCGGATTTTTCCACATGCAGGTTGACATTGGAGCGCAGGTGGATAGGGCCGGTGAGATAGGTGCCGTCGCTCACCAATACGCGGCCGCCGCCCGCCTGGTGGCAGGCTGCTATAGCGGCGGCAAAAGCCTGGCTGCAATCGCTTTGGCCGCCAGCTTTGGCGCCGTAGTCGCGCACATCAAAAGTGCGGTCGGGGAATTGGGGCACAGGGGTATTGGTGCGGATCTGCTCGGCTGTTTGCCAGGCTTGTTGGTAGGCGCTATCGCCCTGGCCGAGGGTTTGGCAGCCGGGCAACAAGCCCAAGGCCATGGCACCACCGGCACCCACGCCCAGTTGTGAAAGAAATTGACGACGCCCGATACCGCTGGTTTTGATCGTTCTCACACTGACACCTGCTGTTTGTCTCTTCGCATTGCTGGCTAAAGCGGCTGCTTTATTTATTGGTGGCGCCCCTCTGTGGGGGCTGCCCGGATATCCAGGCTCTTTGCTCCAGGGCCACACCTGCCGGCACCCAGACCGCAAAGAAGATAAATATCCTCATAGTTGGTGAAAATCATTCTGGATGTCACATCCGAGAATTGCAAGCATCAAGTCCCATCAAATTCCTCTAAAACGGCATTTTTTAGTGGTTTTTTGACCAAAAATGTCATGTAAACGTTTACTCTTTGCGTTTTTATTAAAATGTAAACGTATACATTTTGTATTGATTAAAAAAAACTTAAAAAAAATGTACTTTTTTACAAAAATACCATTTGGCTAAAATCTCGAATAATTAGGATGATCATCACCCAAGTATAGATTTTGGGCGGTGTAACAGGCTATAGCTGGCCTAACACAAA
>CAMLRI010000444.1 GCA_946482385.1 uncultured Cellvibrio sp. | reverse complement strand
CTGGGCGCTGGATGTGGACCCGCAGGAGCTCTAGCCAGCCAATCAGCCCGGCAGGATCACAGCAGGCGGCCGCCCAGTTCGGCCAGCAAAAAATCAATTAAGGCCCGCACCCGCGCCGGCACAAGGTCGCGCCGGGCATAGCAGAGGTGAATCGGCGGCCCCAGGCAGCTGTAGCCGGGCAGCACCCGGCGCAGCCGCCCGGAGGCCAAATCCCCCTCCACCAGATGCAGCGGCAACATCGCCAGGCCAATGCCTGCGCGCGCCAGGTCGGCGGCACCTTCCAACGAATCCACCTCAATTTGGTAATCCACCAGCTTGTAAACCTGCTGCTGCCCCTGCACCCGAAAATGCCAGGTGCGCGGCTCGCGCAGGGTTAAGGGTCGGTAGGCAATAGCGGGAAACCTGGGCAAATCCGCCAGGCTGTGGGGCTCCCCGCCCTGCAACAAACCGGGCGCCCCCACCAGCGCCACCTGTATATCCCCCAGGGAGCGGGCGATCATCTCCGATTGCGGCAATTCACCTATACGGATCGCCAGGTCTATGGCCTGGCCCACCAGACTTTCAATGCTGTCGCGCAAATGCAGCTGGATGCGCACCCGCGGGTGCTGCGCCATAAACCGCGCTACCAGCGGGGCTATATAGCGGCGGCCAAAGGCGTGGCTCACCGACAGCCGCACCAGCCCCTGCAACTCCCCCTCGCCTTCACTGAGCGCCGCCAGCGCCGCACTCACCTCCGCCAGCGGCCGCTCCAGGTCGCGCACCAGCGCCTGGGCGGCATCGGTCAGCACCACCTGGCGGGTGCTGCGATGGCAGAGGCGGATATTTAACTGCCGCTCGGTGGCCGCAATCTGGCGGCTGATGCGGGCGCGGGTGGTATCCAGCTCCCGGGCGGCGGCGGCAAAGCTTCCCGTGCGGCTCACCACCAGCAGGGTCAGGAGCGTATCCAGATGGGCCTCTTTCATTACACATGCACCATTTATGAAACAATCTGTAGCGCAATTGTATCTTCTTTAAACCAAGACAAGCCGGGAAAATGGCCCCACACAACAGCCATCCCCCCTGAGGAGACACTTTATGAAAATCGGTATTTTAGGTTCCGGCGATGTCGCCAAAGCCCTGGCCAAAGGCTTTCTGGCCCAGGATCACCAGGTCACCTTTGGCAGTAACCACCCGGAAAAACTGGCGGACTTTATTGCCGCCCACCCCCAGGCTGAGGTTCAAAGCTTTGCCCAGGCCGCCGCTGCCGGCGAGCTGTTGGTAATTGCGGTAAAAGGCAGCATTGCCCAGAGCCTGCTGCAACCCCTGGCGGCACAGCTGCAAGGCAAGGTAGTAATAGACACCACCAACCCCATTGCCGATGCAGCCCCGGTAAAAGGGGTGCTGCAGTTCTTTACCGGCCCCAACGACTCCCTGGGCGAGCACTTGCAGGCCGCATTGCCCGGCGCCCGGGTGGTAAAGGCGTTTAATAGCGTGGGCAGCCACTTTATGGTTAACCCGCAATTCCCCGGCGGCAAACCCAGTATGTTTATCGCCGGCAATGACGCCGAAGCCAAACGCCTGGTGGGCCGGGTGGTGGAAAGCTTCGGCTGGGAGCTGGAAGACATGGGCGATATAGAGTCCTCCCGCGCGCTTGAACCCCTGTGCCAGCTGTGGTGCCTGCCCGGGTTCCGCGAAAGCCGCTGGGCTCATGCCTTTAAACTGCTGAAGTGATGCCACTGCGGTTGGCTATAGATTTGTGACGGGCGGGGCGCTTTCCATTACAATCGCGCCCCGTTGTTCAATTACCCCCAACCGACATGAGCCGAGACTTCGCCAAAAAAAGCCGCGCCCCCAGCCGCAGCGCCAATCGCAAATCCAGCAGTGGCCAAACGCCCGGCTGGGTGTGGTTTATTGCCGGCGGCATACTCGGCGCCTTTGCCGCCAGCCTCTACTTCATCAAACACCCGGTGGAAGTGACCAAGGCCGCCGCGCCCGAGCCTAAACCCAAGGCGCAGAACGATATTCCCAAACCCCGTTTCGATTTCTACAAGCTGTTGCAGGAAAGCGAGACCATAGTGCCCGCCAGCGAGACCAATAGCCCCGAGGACAAACCGGCGGCGGAGCAGGACACCACCGAGTACATCCTTCAGGTGGGCTCCTTCCCGGCCTCTGCTGACGCCGACAAGCTGCGCGCCCAGCTGATTTTGCTCAACCTGGATGCGCGCATCGAAAAGGTGGAAATCCGCAAGGGCGAGGTGTGGCACAGGGTGGTGGTTGGCCCCTTCGCCAGCCAGGCGGCGCTGACCAAGGCGCGCACCACTTTGGTGAACAACCAGTACAACGCCCTGGTGCTCAAGCGCGCCAAAACCCGCTAATTCCCGAGTTTCCCTCTACCCGGCCGGCGCTGCTTGAAATGCGCCTGGCCGCCCCCACCTTGGCTAACTCACCCAGTGATAGCGAAAGGTTTTCCTGTGACAACAATTCTTTCTGTAAGGCGCGATGGCCAGGTAGTGATCGGTGGCGATGGCCAGGTCTCCCTGGGCAATACCGTGATGAAGGGCAATGCGCGCAAGGTGCGCCGCCTGTACAAAAACCAGGTGCTGGCCGGATTCGCCGGCGGCACTGCCGATGCTTTTACCCTGTTTGAGCGGTTTGAGGCCAAGCTCGAAGCCCACCACGGCCAGCTTACCCGGGCGGCGGTGGAGTTGGCCAAAGATTGGCGCAC
>CAMLRI010000443.1 GCA_946482385.1 uncultured Cellvibrio sp. | reverse complement strand
GCGTTTGTCGCTATTACTGGTTGAACCTGGGGCAGCAGGATTATTATTTCGACTACTTTATTGATGACGGCAGTGTAGTCTTATCGCCCAAGCCTGAGGAGTGATACTTGCTGTGCAGGGCTGGTGGATTTTTGTTGTGGCACCTAAAAAACCATAACTACTATTGGCTATATAAACTGGCGTTAATCTAAGTCTCTACTATATTTGCACTTAGGTAACTTGCTCTTATGCGGGTTAATCCCAGGTGTGTGTACACTGTTTCACCCGCGTGGCAGCTGTACAGCAGGGATGTTCCATAACAATCGTTTTACAACATCGTCCTTGAGGCCAAGTCTATGAAAAAGCAAGCTGGTTTTACCTTGATCGAACTTATCGCGGTAATTGTTATTTTGGGTATTTTGGCAGCAACCGCTATTCCGCGTTTTATTGATATGTCGGATGCGGCTGAACAGGCGGCGGTTGATGGTGTGGCGGCCAACCTGGGCAGCGCCATGGCGTTGAATTACGCTGCTGCTGTGGCAACCAATGCCGGTGTGGTAGGCGGAACCCCGGCGCTCGTTGTTGATAACTGCAATGACGGTGCAAGTTTGTTGGTGGGTGGTTTACCCAGCGCTGATTGGACTATTGACGACGATGCGCTGGCTACCTTGGGTGCAACAGACACCTGTACCCTCAACAATACAGTGACTGGCAAAAGCGCAGAGTTCCAAGGTTTTGGCGCGCCCTAATTAATTTATGAGCTATGCCGAACTATGAGGGCTAGGTGCGAACAAGGGTTTACCCTGCTTGAACTTATCACCGTCATGATTCTGCTGGGCATATTGTCTGTGGTGTTGTTCTCCCGCTTGGGGGGTATCGGCAGCGCAGGGGTTCAAGGAAGCCGCGATGATGTCATCGCGGCTTTTTCATTTGCCCGGCAGTTGGCCATGGTGCGCGATGGCATCACCCTGGAGGTGACAGCCACCAGCGTCAGTGTCAACCAGGCCGGTGCGCCTATTGCGGTGGGCAGTAGCTATTACCCCTTGGCCATGCCCGCTAATGTGACCCTGGCGCCCAGCCAGGCGGTGTTTGGTTTTGATCGCCTGGGCAGAACCGATGCAGGTTCGGTAACTATTTCCGGCTCGGGGGCTTCCGTGAGTATCCAGGTGGAAAGCACTGGCTATGCCTATGCAAACTAATTTTTTTCCGCTTGCCAGGCAGCTAGGTGTTAGCCTGGTGGAATTAATTGTGTTTATGGTGGTGGTGAGCATCGCCCTGTTGGCCTTGGTGGGCGTTTTTAATTATGCGCTCAACAATAATGCCGACCCGCTGATCCGTACCCGCGCGCTTGAAGCAGCGCAATCCAAACTCGATGAAATTATCGCGCTCAAATACGATGCCGCCACACCCACCGGGGGCATTCCCGCCTGCGGTGCTGTTGGCGGCGCCTCCTGCACCAACAGCCCGGAATCCGACTACAACGATGTCGATGATTTTGATGGCTGGAGCGATGAGCCCTACACCAATTATCAGCGTTCGGTCACGGTGGTTGCGGCGGGCAATATCAAAACCATTACCGTGAGTGTGCAAACGCCCACGGGCGAAACCATCCGCCTGGCGGCGCAGCGGGCGAATTTTTAATGCGCCGGTTTATTCGCTCATCGCCCTGCGCAGGTTTCACTTTGGTGGAACTGATTGTGGTGTTGGTGATACTCGCCATACTGGCCAGCACCAGCGTCACCTTTGTGGTGCGGGTAATGGATGGCTACTACTCCACCCAAAACCGCAGCGCACTGATCGACAAGGCACGCCCGGCCCTGGAGCGCATGACTCGCCAACTGCGCGGCGCCTTGCCCTATTCGGTGCGCATAGTGAACGATGGCAACTGCGTGCAATTTATGCCTATTGCCGCCGGTGGCAATTATCTCGGCCAGGTGCCCGACCAAGCCAATGGCGCGCCGGCCAGTGCGAATATCAGTGTGTCTCCACACACTATTGATTTTGGCAGCGCCAGTTTTGTCAGCATAGGTGCGCTTTCCGCCGCGGAGCTTTATGGCGCGTCGGCGGCTTCGCGCACAGGTTATGGCGCGGGTTCCACCAGTACCCAGTTGCAATTAAGCCCGGCTAAACAATGGGCGCGCAATTCCATTAACCAGCGTTTTTATATGTTGGCCAGCCCCCAGGCCTTTTGTGTGGTGGGCGATGAATTGCGGGTATATGAAAACCTGAATGTGAATGATGCGGCAGTGGATTTGAGTGCGGCTTATGCCTTGCTGGCTAAATCCGTTAGCGCTGCCGCTGCGCCCTTTACCCTGCAAATGGGTAGCGAGCACCGCAATACCAAAGTCACTATGGCGCTGAGTTTTTCCCAGGCGGGCGAATCGCTGCTGTTTACCCAGGAGGCGATGATCCGCAATGTGCCCTAGGTATTTTTATGTTGCACCGACATCGCGCCAGCGGGGATTTTTAATTCCCCTATCGCTATTTATTGTGGTGGTGATGGGTGTGTTGGCTTTGGTGGTGTCGCGCACCGGCAGCCACAGCCAGCGCGGTTTTACCCAGGAATTATTGGGCGTACAAGCATTTTATGCAGCGGAAAGCGGCGCCCAGCGGGGTATGCAGGCCTTGTTTTTTCCCGATGCCTCCAATCGCTCCGCCGTAGATGGGCGCTGTGTCGCGCTTAACCAAACTTGCAGCTTTGCCGGCGTTGATGGTTTAAACCTGTGCGAGGCGCAA
>CAMLRI010000442.1 GCA_946482385.1 uncultured Cellvibrio sp. | reverse complement strand
CGACCAAATCGCCCTGGGCGCCCACCAGCTGGTGCAGGAGCAATACCAAATCCTCAACAGCGAACTGCTGCCACTGCTGGCCGAACAGGGCATACGCGTACTGCGCCGCGAAGAGTGGAACGAGGCGCAAATTGCCTACCTAAAACAATATTTCCACAGCGATGTACTGCCGGTGCTCAGCCCCATAGGGCTAGACCCGGCGCACCCTTTCCCGCGCATCCTCAACAAAAGTTTGAACTTTATTGTGCGCCTGGATGGCAAAGACGCCTTCGGCCGCAACTCCGGCCGCGCCATAGTGCAGGTGCCGCGCTCGCTCACCAACATTATCGAACTGCCCGCTGCGCTGGTGGATGAAGGCCGCGCTTTTGTGTTCGTCTCCTCCATCATCCACTACTTTATGGCGGAAATTTTTGTCGGCATGAGCGTGATGGAATGCTACCAATTCCGCCTCACCCGCAACTCCGATATTTTCCTCGACGAAGAGGAAACCGAAGACCTGCTGCGCGCGGTGCAGGGGGAACTGGTATACCGCCAATACGGCGACGAGGTGCGCCTGGAACTCACCGACACCTGCCCCGCCGAACTGGAAAATTTTTTGCTGGAGCGCTGCGAAATCAAGGCGCGGGATTTGTACCGCATCAACGGCCCGGTCAACCTCAATCGCTACAGCGATTTATTTGATTTAATCAAAGACAGCCGCTTTTACTTCAAGCCATTTGTGCAGGCCATGCCCAAATTGCCCAAGCGCAACAACTCCTATTTTGAAGCCCTGCAAAAACAGGATTTGCTATTGCACCACCCCTTCGATTCCTTCCAATGCGTGGTGGATTTTTTGCGCGAAGCCGCCGCCGACCCCCAGGTGTTGGCGATCAAACAAACTCTCTACCGCACCGGCTCCAACTCGCCTATTGTCGACGCATTGGTGGCAGCCGCCAAAGCGGGCAAGGAAGTAACGGCGATTGTAGAATTGCGCGCGCGTTTCGACGAAGAGCAAAACGTCGCCCTGGCCGAGCGCTTGCAGCGCTATGGCATCCATGTGATTTACGGCGTGGTGGGTTTTAAAACCCATGCCAAAATGATTTTGGTAGCGCGCCGCGAAAGCGGCAAGCTGCGCTACTACGTGCACCTGGGCACCGGCAACTACCACCCGCGCACCAGTAAAATTTATACCGACTACGGCCTGCTCACCTGCGATAAAGAAATTGGCGAGGATGTGTACCGCATTTTCCTGCAGCTCTCGAGCATGGGCAAAGCCTCCAAAATGGATGCGCTGCTGTATGCACCCTTTACCCTGCACAAGGGTATGGTTAAGCGCATACGCACCGAAAAGGAAAATGCCGAAAAAGGTTTGCCGGCGCGCATCATCGCCAAAATGAACGCGCTCTACGACGAAGACCTGGTTAACGAGCTCTACGCCGCCTCGCAAGCGGGGGTGGAAATTGATTTGATTGTGCGCGGCGTATGCCAGCTGCGGCCGGGGGTGGCGGGGCTATCGGAAAATATTCGCGTGCGCTCCATTATCGGCCGCTTCCTCGAACACCATCGCGTATTTTATTTTGAAAACAACGGCAACCCGGAACTGCTCTGCTCCAGCGCCGACTGGATGCTGCGCAATATGTTCCACCGGGTGGAAACCTGCTTCCCCATCCGCCACAAAAAAATCCGCGAGCGGATTATGGAAGACCTGGATTTATACCTGCGCGACAACACCCACGCCTGGCTGCTGCAAGCCGACGGCAGCTACCTGCCCACCAGCCCCGCCCAAGGCGAAGAAGCGGTGGACGCCCAGGCCACACTGCTGGAGCGCTGGGCGGTGCATAGCAGTTAGGAAAGCAGCGAAAAATCCACGTTGGGCAGGGATTCAAAACCGGGCTTGGCAAAATAATAGCCCTGCATCAAATCCACCCCAAGGTCGCGCAACAGCAACATTTCCTCGCGGGTTTCTATGCCCTCGGCAAGGGGCTCCATGCGCAGGTCGCGGAACATCGCCAGGCAATTTTTAACAATCGCCTGGCGCACCGGGTCCCGGTCAATATGGCGGATCAACTCCATATCCAGTTTGGCAATATCCGTCTGGAAATCGGCCAGCAGGTTAAGCCCGGAGTAACCCGAGCCAAAATCATCAATCGCAGTTTTAAAGCCCAGGTTTTGGTAGTACTCCACAATATTTTTAATGTGCTGGTTATCCTTAACTTTTTCCACCTCGGTAAATTCAAACATAATCTGCTCAACCGGAAAGCCGTGTTGGTTGGCCGCCTCCAGCGTAGTGCGGATACAGCGCTCCGGGCGATAAACCGCATTGGGCAAAAAATTAATACTCACCATGGTGGTGATGTTTAACCTGGCCGCCAAGGCGATAGCCTTAATGCGGCACAGCTGGTCAAAGCGATAGCGGTTGTGGTCGTTGACCCGGGAGATAACCGAAAAAGCCGATTCATTATTAAGGCCGCGAACCAGGGCTTCATAACCAAAAATATCTTTAGACGAGCAGCGAATAATTGGCTGGAAGGCCATGGTAAAGTCAAAACCCAGGTCAGCGCCTTCAATGCATTGTTTGCAGGAAAACTCTTGGTAGTCGGCAGGCTTATCCATGGCGGTTTCTCTGGGTATTTTCCGGATATTTTTTGGCGTTTGCAGAAGTGATGCCGCGGTTTGCGCTAGCAAGTTATCGCTAATAGCAGCAAGGTGTCGCAAATAGTAAAGGCAGCCGCACCAGCGTGCGGCC
>CAMLRI010000441.1 GCA_946482385.1 uncultured Cellvibrio sp. | reverse complement strand
ACACCTCCGGCTCCACCGGCAAGCCCAAGGGCGTGCTGCACACCACCGGCGGCTATTTGCTGCAGGCAGCCATGACCCACAAGTATGTGTTCGACTATCAAGAGGGCGACATCTACTGGTGCACCGCCGATGTGGGTTGGGTAACCGGCCACAGCTATATCGTTTACGGCCCCCTGGTCAATGGCGCCACCAGCCTGATGTTTGAAGGCGTGCCCACTTACCCCGACGCCTCCCGCTGCTGGCAGGTGATCGACAAACACGGCGTGAATATTTTCTACACCGCCCCCACCGCCATTCGCGCACTTATGGGGGCGGGCGATGAGTTTGTCACCAAAACCTCCCGCGCCAGCCTGCGGGTGCTGGGCAGTGTGGGCGAGCCGATTAACCCCGAAGCCTGGGAGTGGTACTACCGCGTGGTGGGCGATAGCCGCTGCCCGATTATGGACACCTGGTGGCAAACCGAAACCGGCGCCCATATGCTCACGCCCTTGCCCGGTGCCATAGACCTGAAGCCCGGCTCCGCCACTGTGCCCTTCTTTGGGGTGCAGCCAGTGCTGCTGGATGCCGAAGGCAAGGAAATTATCGGCGCCGGCGAAGGCAACCTCTGTATCAAGGCCGCCTGGCCCAGCCAAATCCGCAGTGTCTATGGCGATCACCAGCGCTGCATAGACACCTACTACAGCACCTATCCCGGTTACTACTTCACCGGCGACGGCGCCCGCCGCGATGCCGATGGCTACTACTGGATCACCGGCCGCGTGGATGATGTGCTCAATGTCTCCGGCCACCGCATGGGCACCGCCGAAGTGGAAAGCGCCCTGGTGCTGCACGACAAGGTCGCCGAAGCGGCCGTGGTGGGTTACCCCCACGACATCAAAGGCCAGGGCATCTACGCCTATGTCACCCTGATGGCTGGCGAGCAACCCAGCGATGAGCTGAAAAAAGAATTGCTGGCGCTGGTCGTTAAAGAGATTGGTGCCATTGCCCGCCCGGATATTATCCAGTGGGCACCCGGCCTGCCGAAAACCCGCTCGGGCAAAATCATGCGCCGCATCTTGCGCAAAATCGCCGCCAACGAATTGGATTCCCTGGGCGATACCTCAACCCTGGCCGACCCGGCAGTGGTGAATGAGCTGATTGCCAATCGCGCCAATAAATAACCGCGTTCGCTTGCTGCAAACGAAAAGGCCGCCTCATCAGGGCGGCCTTTTTTATGCTGGCGATTTGTGGTTCTGCTCTGGTCGATTTAGCTTTTGGTTTGCTTGTTGCTGGCAGTGTTCTTGCGTTCGGGCAACTTGAGTTGGCTGCAATCTTCCGGTGCGTTCAGGTTTTGCTCCAGCTGGGCGATGACTTTTTTAATGCGCTGGATATTGCTGTAGGCATCAGTAAATACCAGGGCGCGGGAGTTGTCGTAAAGTGCCAGGTGGCTCTCTTGCGGCACCATGGGGCGCAGCATGGGCAATAATTTTTCGGCGCAGGTTTTTTTCAGCTGCACATGCTCAGTCACATATTCATCGGCAAAGTAGCGCTCATTGCCTTGCACGACAGGAATGGGCGAATTGCGCGCTTCGCGCAGCAGAATAATTTGCACAAAGCCGTTGCTGCGAAACGCGGTAAAGCCATTCACCTTCAATTGGGTGAGGGCGCGCTCGTAATTCAGCTGCTGCTTATCCAGCGACACAAATACCGGAGCCTGCGCCAAAGGCTGGCCAACCAGCACAGGTTCTTTTAGATTTTTTTCCAGGGCAGCGGCAAATTGCCCCAGGGGCATTTCCTGGCGGAGGGCCGTAGCGGCTTTGTCGCTGTTGGTTTTGTCACTGGTGGTTTTGTCGTTGGCGGGTTGAGCAAAGGCGATAGTAGTCAGGCAGCCGAGCAGCAACAGGCTGGCGATTTTTTGTGGGGTGTTCATGGGGTGTGGCTCCTTGCGGTTGAGGGTGTTGTGGATATCGATAAGGCGTTGGTGCAATTCCTGATGTGCTTCCAAAATGCCGACACACAGGGGAATAGGTAGCGCGTAGTGTGCTGGCCGTGCGCTAAGTGCCAGCAGGGTTTTGCCGTAGTGTTGCTGCTCGCTTGGCTCCAGCCGCGCCAGTACCCGGGCATCGCAGGCGCGCTCCAGGCTTTGGCGCAGCCGCGCGGCGGCCAGCCATACCAAGGGGTTAAACCAGTGCAGCAGGCATACCAGCCAGCTAACCCAGGTCAGTAACAAATCGCGCCCCTGCCAATGGCTAAGTTCGTGGCGCAGTATTTGGCGCAATTGCGGGCGATCCAACTGCTGGTGCAGGCCGGCGGGCAGGGCGATCCAGGGGGCTCCCAAATAAATAATCGAAGGGGTCTGTATCTGCACGCTTTGCCGCAGGCGAAACTGTGTGTGTATCCCCAGTTCGCGGCAGCAGTCTGCCAGCAGTTCTTCAACCTCGGCTGGCAGCCGCTGGGCCCGGCCTAGATGCATATAAAGCCGCAGTACATAGGCCAGGGTTAGCAGGCACAGCAGCAGGCAGCCACCCAGCCACAGGCCGCCCAGCCAATGCAGGGGGTTGGTGGGTTCTGTTGCCACTACCTCTGGCTCCGGTTCAGTGGTGTCGGGCAGGGAGATGCTTGGGGCGGGCGCCGATAGGGCCAGCGGAGTGGGTTGGGCATCCGCCGCCGCAGGGCTGGCTGCCTCTGCCGCAAACTGGGCTTCCAGGGGCAGCGACCAGCCCCAGGGTATGCACAGGCTAAGCAGCAGCC
>CAMLRI010000440.1 GCA_946482385.1 uncultured Cellvibrio sp. | reverse complement strand
CGGGTGCTGGCGCGCAGCTGGCGTTGGTATTGGCCGTAAAGGCCGAGGTTGGTTTGCCCCTGCTCTGTGCCTATGGGGAGCTCTGCCCAGTCGTCGCCATAGTAGGTAATGGGGATTTGCCCCTGGATGAGTTGCTGCAAATCGTAATTGCCCTGGGAATCGGCGCGGGTTTCCTGGTGGCGGGCGGCCTGTAGCCCCCATTGGATGCCGGATTGGGCATCTAACTGCCAGTCGTTGTTCATGGTTAGGCGCCAGCTTTCGCCCTCCAGCCAGGCCCTGCCCATAAAAGGTTCCTGGCTGCTGGGGTTGCTGATGGGCGCCAGGGCGCCGGGGCCGGCCAGGTAGAGGTCGAAGTGGTAGCTGAATTGTTGATAGTTGAGCGCCACCTGGGTTTGGGTGTTGGGCAGCCACTGGAGGCCCTGCTCCAGGGCGAGGTGCCACCAGCGGCGCTGGTTGGCGTTGAAGCCGGGGGCGGTGTTGTCGGATTGGTAGAAGTCGCTGGTTTCCAGTTGGTTGAAGGAGAGTTCGGCGCGGGTTTGCTGCCGGCTAACTACCAGGTCGGCCGCCCATTGGCGGCGGGGGTCGCGCACGGCCAATGGCTCTTGGCTAAAGCTGTCGGGCAGTGTGTAGCTGTCGCCTTTGTCCTCGGCGGCGAGCAGGTGCATATCGGCCTGCCAATCGCCCAGGGGCTGGCTGGCAAAGGCTTGCAGTTGGCGGCGATCCAGGGAACCTGCCCCCACCGCCAGGGATTGTTGCTGGCGCCGGGTGACTATGTTGATAACCCCGGTAAAGGCCGAGCTGCCATAGAGCGCGGAACCTGGGCCACGGATCATTTCCACCCGCTCGATGCGCGCCAGTGGATAGAGCGGCAGGGCTATATCGGGGCTGCCGGCGCGGGGGTCGTTAACCACTTTGCCGTCGATAACCAGCAGCACTTCCACCGATTGCTGGGTGGTGCGCCGGCCGCGGGCGCTGTAGGTGTAGGCCGCCCCCGAGTTGGCGTTGCGGCTGGATTGGAAGCCGGGTACCAGGTTGAGCAGTTCGTGGAGGTAATCCAACCCCAGGGAATTGATTTGTTCGCGGGTATACACAGATACAGCCGCCGGTACTGTGGCGAGGGTTTCTTCGGTAAGGGTGGAACCGGTAATGGGGGTATTAACCAGCTGCTCCAGGCTGAGGTCGAGGTAGTCCAGGTTTTGTGCCTGGCCGGCGGCGGCTCCCAGGCATAGGCCCAGCCCGGCCAGCCAGCAGCGGGGATATATATTTACCATGACCATTCCAGTCCCAGGCTCCATTCGCGCCCCCGGTTGGGAATAGCACGGCTGAGGCTGGCGCCGTTGGGTGCCGATAGGTATTCCTCATCCCACAGGTTTTTTACCAACAGCTTCAGGCGAGTGCGGGCGTCCAGGGCGTAGATGACTTGGCTGTTGCCGCTCCAGTAACCAGGCAATGCCTGGCGCTGGCTGCCGGCCAGAAATTCCAGGTCGCCCTGGTAGTTGGCCGAGAGGTTCCAGTTCCAGGGGCCGCGCTGGTAGTTAAGCGCCACTACCGCCAGCTCTTCCGCCTCGCGGAAGGCCTCGCCGGGCAGTTTGGTGAAGCGTGTGTAACTCAGGCGCGCCAACCAGTGGTCGCCCCATTGCTGGCGGATATCCAGGCTGGCGCCGTGGCTGTCGGCATCGCCGGCATTGGTGTAGGTGCGCACGCCCTCTTGTACGCCGGTACTGATGGCATCTTCATAGCGGCTGTAAAAACTGCTGAGGTAGAAGCTGGTGTATTGCCAGCTGCCCAGCCATACCAGGTTCCAGGTGCTGACCAGTTCGTGGGTTAAATCCGGGTTGCCCACCAAAAAGGGGTTATTCATCAAGCGGGTTTCGGCAAAGGCCGGGGCGCGGAAGGCCTCGCCATAGAGCAGTTTGAGGGTTTGCTCAGCGTTGAGTTGATGCACCAGGCCCAGGCGCGGGCTTAGGTGGCCGGCCACGTCCTCGTACTCATCGTGGCGCAGGCCGAGGGTGAGGCGGGTGTCGCTGCCCAGGGCATGCAGCCATTGCACATAGGCGCCACCATTGAGCCGGCTGTGGGCGGATTCAATGGGTGTGTAGCGGCTGAAATCACCGTAGTAGGCCAGGGGGAATTGCCGGTTAACCAGCTGTGCCAAATCGTAATTGGTGTAGGCGCGGGCTTCGTTTTCCTCGGCGTGGGCCAATTCAGCGCCAAATTGCAGGCTGTTGCCCTTGGCCAGGCTGAGATCATTGGCCACGGCAAAGCGGTGCCCCTTGGCATCAAAAAAAGCCCGCGCCAACATGGCATCACTACTGGCCGGTTGGCTGACAGACGCCAGGGCGCCGGGTTCGGCCAGCATGCCTTCCAGCAGCTGGTGAACATCCTGGTAGTGGTAATCCAAGCGGGTTTGCCAGTTGGCGGCTGGCTGCCAAAGTTGCTGGAGCTGCAGGTGGCGATGGCGGAAGTCCACACCCGTATCGCCATTGCGAACCTTTTCCAGGGCGTAAAAATCCTGGGAGCCCTGTTGGTACCAGGCCAGTTGCAAACGGGTATTGCGGTATTGCATGCCCATATCCACCCCCAATTCCTGGCGCGGGTCGCGGGTGGTGCCCGCCGGCGTTTGGTAGGCCTGCCCCCCATCCTCCCCGGCATAGGCAAACAGGTTGGCCTGCCAATCGCCCTGCTGCTGGTTCCAGCCCAGGTTGGCGCGCCGCCGCTGGTCGCCGCCCAC
>CAMLRI010000439.1 GCA_946482385.1 uncultured Cellvibrio sp. | reverse complement strand
TATGTGGGCCTGGCGGGATAAAATTCCGCTACGGCAGCAATAAAAACGGGCGCCCAGGGCGCCCGTTTTTATTGCACAGGTAAAACTGCATCAGGGATTGCTTGGCGGAGTTTCGCTGGAACCGGTTTGCGCCTGGGCAGCAGCTGTCAGGCCGGATTTTCCTACACCGGCTATACGCTCATAGTCGTACTGGCTGATTTTGAAAAAACTGTCGCGGTCGCTGCGCTTAACAAAATAGTCATCGCCCGCTTTCACAAAATCGTATTGCCAGTCGCCCTGGGTATCGCTCAGCTTGATGCTGACAGTATCACCACTGGGGGTACTGCTGGCCGGCTCCTGCACCATTAAGTTGGCCATGGCATCTACCAATGCCTTGGCCTTATTGGTATCGACACTGTTTTCCGCCTCATTGGCAAAACGCCAAGCATCGCCCTCTTTTTGCAATACATAATCCGGGCCCTGGATTTTTGTGGGCTCCTTGGCTGCCAAGAGGTTTTTATCCAACCAATCTTTGCTGCTGGTGGCAAATTCAAAACTGCTTAACTCAACCGCATAAACCGGCTCTTCACCCGCGCGGCGCAGGTGCACCTTTTTAAATCCGGGTGAGCTGCCCAGCAGAATTTCCGCCTGGGTTTTATCGCCCTGGATAATTTGCACGCGGCGCTGGAATTTATCGTCTGCCACTTCAAAACGCTCATGACTGGATGCCGTATTGGTCATCGGCCAGGTCAATTTGGTGCCTTTGATTTTATCCAGCAGGCTGTTGAGTTTTGTCGCGTCAACCGGCAGTTGTTGCAGCTCCGGCAGTTGCCAGCTGCCATTGTTTTTTTGCAGCGTTACTTGTTGGTTGGCATCGCTGATGATCAGCTTGTCGGCATCCTCCAGGGCGAAGCCCAACAAGGGTTGGGCCTCGATTTGCGGTTGGGCATTGCGCTGGTAGGCATAAATACCCATAGCCAACAATAACTGCACAATCAATAACACCGCCAAATAACGCGGCCATGGCGATGCCGGGCTGGTAATTTTTTGCTCATTCAATGCCGCAAATTGCGGTTCAACAGATGCATTCATAAAAATTTCTCCTCTCAAGTTGCCAGCCATTGCTGATAACGTTTTTCACGGGCGCGTTTGCATTGATGCTGGATAACACCCACCAACAACAGCGCCACCAGCGCCAGGCCATAGTTGAGGTACTCCCAGAAGGCACGGGTACCCTCCTCCAGCGCGGGCAAGGTGCGGTTGAAATTGCTGCGCGCGCGAATGCTTAGCAGGCCTTCATCCTCCAGCGCCCAATCAAAAGTGTTGGCCATTAATTGCAAGCTGCCCAGGTACTGGCCGCCGCTGGCAGCGCTGGCCATGCTTACCACCGGGTCGCTAATAAAATCGTTGGAGGCAAATAAAATCAGGCGCGCAGAATCCGGCGAATGGGCAATCACACTGCTGATACTGGCTGTGGATTTTTCCCCAGCAGTCGACGCTGTTGCTGCATCACCTGTTTTACCAGAAGCTGCCTTAGTATCGGCAGCCTCGGCTTTTTGCAGCAGCGGCGATTCTTTATTGGCAAAGTAAGAATCAAACCGGCCCTGCACAGCCACTGCCAACAAATGAGATTGCTGCTCGCCCTCGGGCAGGTAGCGGGTCACACCGGCCTCAGTCACTTGCGGCATGATATTCATACTGCTGCTCAACCAGGATTGCGCCGAGCTGCGCAGCAATTCTGTTACCTGGCGCGCTTTGTGTTTATCGCTATCCAATTGGATTGGCGATGCCCAAGCCATGGTAATTTGCGGCAGGTTGGCGGTGATGGGGTTGTCGGCATTTAACCCCTGGCCGCGCACGTCGATAAAATAGGGGTAATCCAGCATACGCATTTCCTGCACGCTAAATCCCCCCAGGTTGCGGGTAACCGGCACCGGGAAGGCGGCATTTTGTTTATCCATCACCAATTTGTTATCCAGGCTAATGCCCTGGTGTTTCAGTCAGTCATTTAAGCCAGACTCCTGGCGCTGCAGCATCAGGCTGCGCTGGCTGAGGTTGGCGGCATAGGGGGCAGTGGCTGCGATCACAGTGCCGCCCTGCATCAGGAACTGGTCCACCGCAAACAATTGTTTTTCATCGAGGGATTTGGGCGCTGCCAGGAACAAAATATCGGCCTGGCCACTGACACTGCCATCGGCCAAATCTTCCGGCTGGATATTTAATTCCGCGCTCAGGAACTGCTCCAGCTGATTGAATTGGGCGCTGCCAGTTTGCCCCATGCCGTAGGGGTCGTAAGCGGGCGCCGGGCCAACCCAGGCAACAGTTTTGGTAAAGCCGGTGGCAAAACGTTTTACCGCCGCCGCCAGGTTGCGCTCAAAACTGTTGCTGCTCATATCGTCCAGCGGAATCTGCACAATTTGCTCGCCCTGGGAAAGGGTCAGGTAAAAATAAAAGCGCTCATTGCTTAGCAAACTGGTGGCCATGGGCTTAAAGCCATAATCATTGGCAATTTGCTCGCCCAGTTTGCCGCCTTCAGCATCCGGGTCGAGGAAATTCACCGTTAAACGCCCACTAGCTTTTTGCTGCTGCTTTTCTACCTCAGTGCGCACAATATTTTTGAATTCGCGCAGCTGCGCCGGCAGTTGGGCATCAGCAGAGACATAGGCATTGAATACCAGCTCGCCTTTTACCGTATCAAACAAGTTGCCGCCGGCCTGGTAGCTGTGCAGCACTTTTTTAATGGCGCGGGTGAGGTCGT
>CAMLRI010000438.1 GCA_946482385.1 uncultured Cellvibrio sp. | reverse complement strand
CATCACCAACATCATCAGGGGCATCAACATGATTAATCGTCGCGACTTATTAATTGGCAGTGCTGCCGGTTTAGTAGCCGCCAGCTTGCCTCTGCGTGCGCAGGATCACAGTCAGCATCAACACGCAGCACACACCACAACAGCCACCCAGGCCACGCCCAAAACCACATTGTTTACCCAAGAAATTCCCCATGTGCCCAGTGCCAAGCCGGAATTAACGGCCCAGGGGTATCGCCCGGTAATTACCCCCAATGGCCGCACCCTGGGTTACAAACTCAACAATGGCGTCAAAGAGTTTCATTTAATCGCCGAAGAAGTCGAACACGAATTTGCCCCAGGCAACAAAATCAAAGCCTGGGGCTATAACGGCACTACACCTGGGCCAACCCTGGAAGCGGTCGAAGGCGATCGGGTGCGTATTTATGTCACCAACAAATTGCCCGAGCACACCAGTATCCACTGGCACGGCATTTTGTTGCCCTGGGGTATGGATGGCATTAGCGGCCTCACCCAAAAACCCATACAGCCGGGTGAAACCTACGTTTATGAATTTACCTTGCAACAACACGGCACCCATATGTACCACCCGCACGCCGATGAAATGGTGCAAATGGCCATGGGGCTGATGGGCATGTTTATCATCCACCCCAAAACACCCACCCAACCGGCGGTTGATCGCGATTACGCCGTGCTCTTGCACAACTGGGCAGTGCACCCGGGCACCTATCGCCCCGACCCGAGTGTAATGACCGAATTTGATTTGTGGACCATGAACAGCAAAGTGTTTCCCGCCATTGAATCCATGGTGGCGCAAACTGGCGAGCGGGTGCGTATTCGCGTGGGCAATTTATCCATGTGGAATCACCCGGTGCATCTGCACGGTGTGCAATTTGACGTGACCGGTTCCGACGGTGGCCGCTGGCCAGAAAACCAATGGCGCAAAGAAGTGACAGAAATTGTCGGCGTAGGCCAGGCGCGGGATATTGAATTTATCGCCGTGCCTGGCGACTGGGCCTTCCACTGCCACATGAGCCACCACACCATGAACGCCATGGGGCACGGCATTCCCAATATGCTTGGCGCCAAACAGCCGGAAGCGCAAATTCAGGCACTGATTCCCGGCTATATGGCAATGGGGGAAAAAGGCATGGGCGAACACCAAACCCACACCGACTCCGGCCATATGCAAGGCCCCGAAAATACCCTGCCGATGATGATGGGGCGCGGCCGTTACGGCAATTTGGAAATGGGCGGCATGTTCAGCATGGTGCGGGTGCGCGATCAGCTGGGGAAAAACCCGGGTTGGTATTTACCGCCGGAAGGCACCCAGGCGCACAAAGTGCGGCAGGTACCGAGTGATATTCCCATTTGAGGTATAGGAAAAGGAAATTTATTTTTTTCGCAATAAAAAACTAAGGCACCGACAATTTCCTACAAAACAGCGGGCGATTGTCGTCTTATCGTAACACTGGGATTGTTTCATTCTAGGCTCACCTTCACTCGCCAAGGAGTAACAACCTCATGATGAACGATATCGAACTTATCCGCGCAACCCGCCGCCTGTGCCTGCAACATGAGTTTTACAGCGCTATAGACCTGGCGCGCCGGGTAGCGCACCCGGAAACCCGTGAAACCCTGGTAAAAATTTGCCAATCCTTTTGCAAGGCGCAAATCAAAGTCCAGCCGCAGGAGTATCGACACGCGTCTTGATTATTGCGTCGCCCAATAAAAAAACCGCGCTGTAAGGGCGCGGTTTTTTGTTGGTTGTCACTTGGCTCGGCAATTAAGAAACCCGGGTTCCCCAAAGGTCGTACTCATCAGAATGTTCAATCAGTACATTCACAATATCACCAGGTTTAACCTCGGTATCGCCATTCAAATACACACAGCCGTCAATTTCCGGCGCATCGGCATGGCTGCGGCCAATGGCTCCCTCGTCATCCACTTCATCAATTAATACCGGCAGGGTTTGGCCAATTTTTTGTTTTAAACGCTCGGTGGATATGCGCTGTTGCAATTGCATAAAGCGATCGTAGCGCTCTTGTTTAACTTCATCTGGTACCGGGTCGGGCAATTCGTTGGCCTTGGCGCCTTCTACCGGCGAATACTGGAAGCAGCCTACGCGATCCAGTTGCGCCTCTTCCAGGAAGTTGAGCAGCTCCTGGAAATCCTCTTCAGTTTCACCGGGGAAACCAACAATAAAAGTGGAGCGAATCGTCAGGTTGGGCACCTGCTCGCGCCAGCTTTTAATACGCTCCAGGGTTTTTTCCACCTGGCCAGGGCGGCGCATTTTGCGCAGCAAACTGGGGCTGGCATGCTGGAAAGGAATATCCAGGTAGGGCAACACCTTGCCCTGGGCCATCAGCGGAATCACGTTGTCTACATGGGGATAGGGGTACACATAGTGCAGGCGCACCCATACTCCCAGCTCACCCAAGGCAGCAGCCAGTTGGTACATATCGGTTTTTAGCGGGCGACCATCCCAAAAGTCGGTACGGTGCTTTATATCGGCACCGTAGGCAGATGTATCCTGGGAAATCACCAGCAGCTCTTTAACACCGGCTTTTACCAAACGCTCCGCTTCGCTCATTACCTGGCCAATGGGGCGGCTCACCAGCTTGCCGCGCATATCGGGAATAATGCAGAAAGAACAGCTGTGGTTGCAGCCTTCGGAAATTTTTAGGTAAGCGTAGTGGCGCGGGGTTAACTTAACGCCCTGTGGCGGCACTAAATCGGTCAAGGGGTTGTGGAGTTGCG
>CAMLRI010000437.1 GCA_946482385.1 uncultured Cellvibrio sp. | reverse complement strand
TGCGGCCATCCACACCCTTGAGCGAACCTTCAAACTTCGCGTACTTCTTGCGCACTTCGCGGAAGTAGGCGGCGATTTCTTCCAGCAGTACCAAATCCAGGCCGGTGGCGCGGTTGGTGCCCTCCAGGGTGGCCACCAGGGTTTCGGTGGGGCTGTGGCCATAGGTCATGGACATGGACGAAATGGCGGTATCCACATTGTCGATACCCGCTTCCACGCACTTGAGGATGGTGGCATGGGCCAGGCCGGTGGTGGCGTGGCACTGCATATGGATGGGGATCTCGCACTCTTCTTTTAAGCGCTTCACCAGTTTGTAGCCATCGTAGGGCTTGAGCAGGCCGGCCATATCCTTAATGCAGATGGAGTCGGCGCCCATATCTTCAATTTGCTTGGCCTGGGCGATCCAGCCCTCCAGGGTGTGTACCTGGCTGGTGGTGTAGGAGAGGGTGCCCTGGGCGTGTTTGCCCACACGCTTCACCGCTTTCATGGCAGTTTCGATATTGCGCATATCGTTCATGGCATCGAACACGCGGAACACATCCACGCCGTTGAACGCGGCGCGCTCGACAAAGGCTTCAACCACATCGTCGGCATAGTGGCGGTAGCCCAGCAGGTTCTGGCCGCGCAACAGCATTTGCTGCGGGGTGTTGGGCATGGCTTTTTTCAGTTCGCGGATGCGATCCCAGGGGTCTTCGCCCAGGTAGCGGATGCAGGCATCAAAGGTGGCGCCGCCCCAGGTTTCCAGCGACCAAAAGCCAACGCGGTCGAGCTTGGCGGCAATGGGCAGCATATCGTCGAGGCGCATGCGGGTAGCAAACAGGGATTGGTGCGCATCGCGCAGCACAACATCGGTAATACCCAGGGGGTTATTGGTATTGATCATGTAAAACTCCTAGTCTGCGTTGCGCGCCAGCTTGTCGCGGTGCTGGCGGATGGCTTCTTTAATAACGGCCAGGGTGGTCGGGTCGAGGTTGCCGCTGGGCGCCTTGGCCTTGGGGGCTGGCGCCGGTGCCGGTTCCGGCTCGGGAAAATAGGTCGCAATCAGGCGCGACATAAAGTTCACGGCAAATACCAGCAGTATCAGGAATACGAACACCGTACCCATACCGTAAATCAGCAGCTCGAGCCCCTGCTCGAAAAGTTGTTCCTGCATAACAGCCTCGCTTGTGTAAAAACCAGGGCGCAGCATCGGCAGGAGGTGGTAAGCCTCTGCGTGCGTAGCCTCGGTATTGCTAAATCTGCTACCAATCGGCCAATGGTGGTTGCTGGCCGGTGGCGTGGAAGGGTCTCGGGAGCCGAAAGTTACTGCCGTCGCCTTATGCCCTGGGGTTCAACCCAGGCTAAGACCCAGTGTCGCGGGTCGGTTGTTATTCTGGTATACGGCAACCCTGCCGGCACTTGCTGGGAAGTGGCCGGCTACCTTAAAAAAAACTGAACGATAGGGCAAGCCAAAATAGTCTTTTCTGGCTGGGATGTGTTCAATAGGTTGCTTTATTGTGCTTTTTCGAGGGTTTTAATCACCCGGCAGGGGTTGCCGGCGGCCACCACACCGGGCGGTACATCCTTATTCACCAGGCTGCCGGCACCTATCACGCTGCCGGCACCAATGCTCACCCCGGCCAAAATAATCGCCCCGCCGCCAATCCAGCAGTCGTCGCCAATGCTAATGGCCGCGCAAAATTCCTTGCCACTGGCCCGCTCCACCGGGTCGAGCGGGTGGGTAGTGGCATAAATCTGTACATTGGGCCCCATCATCACCCGGTCGCCTATACGCACCTCGGCCACATCCAGGATCACGCAATTGTGGTTTGCGTAAAAATCCTCGCCCAAAAAAATATTGCTGCCGTAATCGCAAAAAAAGTGCGGCTCTATATAAGCCTTGCCCACCTGGCCAAACAGCGCTTGGTACAGCGGCTTGCGCGCCTTGTGTTGGTCGGCGCGCAGGGCATTGAGCTGCTGGCACAACTGCTTGGCGCGCTTGCGGGCGGCCACCAGTTCCGGTTGGAAGGGGTTAACTTCGTGAAAGGGGTGCATGAGTTTTTTCCGTTAGGGAGCCTCTGGCCGGGGAGCCTGTGGCCACCGAATCTTTAAAAGGCGATCTGTTAAACTGCGCGCTTGTTGCCATTTCCCCAGCGCAGATTATCACTATGAACACCCA
The DNA here is from genome assembly GCA_946482385.1 of uncultured Cellvibrio sp. The sequence continues at coordinate 602 of CAMLRI010000437.1, read as the reverse complement.
TGCCATTCTACGCCAGCTCAGCCAAACCCTGTCACTGGATATCGCCGGGCTGCAAGCCTGGTTCGCCGCCATCGGTATAGAGCTGAGCCCCGCCGAAGTGCAAGCGCATTTGCGCGATGAACAGGATCCAGCGGTGGTGATTGTTCCCGAGGCGGTGCTGCTGCGTTTGCTCGACCAATTAATTGCCGATAAACGCGGCAGCACTACAGCACCAGCCAACGCCGAGCGCCCCGCGCGTTTAAGCAACAACGATGTATTAAAAAAATTGCGCATCGCTTTTCAATTGCACGAACAGGATGTGCGCGACCTGCTCAAGCTGGTCACCATCGAGCTCACCAAATCCGATCTCGCTGCACTCTTCCGCAAAGCGGGTCAACCACACTACAAAGCCTGCGACGACGAATTGCTATTGGATTTTATTCAAGGCCTGGGCTTGTGGCTGCGTCAGCGCGAGCAGGGCTAAGCCAATGCAGCAGCCATTCACACAACAACCGCTCACACCGCAACCTCTTACTGCGGAAGTCGCTGCCGTTGCGCGCTGGTTAAACCAGGTGGTAATTGGCCTTAACCTCTGCCCCTTTGCCGCCAAACCCACCCAGGAG
>CAMLRI010000436.1 GCA_946482385.1 uncultured Cellvibrio sp. | reverse complement strand
CAAACTCTAGCCATCAGCCAACCAACATCGGGGTATTTGCATGGAAAGAATAGTGTCTCGCTCAGGACCGAGAGAGGCATGGATGCCGACCTCGAGCCTACAGGGAGCTATTCACGGCGTGTTCTGAGCGGGACACTATTCTTTCCGAGCACGACACAAACTCCATAAAAAACACAAACCCCATAAAAAAGCCCCGCCAGCTTTATGAACTGGCGGGGCTTTTTTATGGGGCGAAACGCGTTGTTATTCGGGACGCATATGCGGGAAAAGCAACACATCGCGAATGGAAGGCGCATTGGCAAACAACATAATCAAACGGTCGATACCAATACCTTCACCTGCCGTGGGCGGCAAACCGTATTCCAGCGCGCGCACAAAGTCGGCATCGTAATACATAGCTTCATCGTCGCCGGCATCTTTGGCTTTTACCTGCTCCAGGAAGCGCTCGGCCTGGTCTTCCGCGTCGTTCAGCTCGGAGAAACCGTTGGCCAGTTCGCGCCCGCCAATAAAGAATTCAAAGCGATCCGTTACTGCCGGGTTGTCATCGTTGCGGCGCGCCAAGGGTGAAACCTCGGTGGGGTATTCGGTAATGAAGGTCGGTTGATCGAGTTTGTGCTCAACGGTCTCTTCAAAAATTTCGGTTTGGATTTTGCCCAGCGGCGTGCCCGGCTTCACTTTCAAACCCAAACGCTCTGCTACTTGGGTAGCACCTTCTACCGTGCTGATTTGCTCCGCCGTAACATCCGGGTTGTAATGCAGGATGGAATCGAATACCGAGAGGCGCGCAAAGGGTTTACCAAAATCGTATTCGCTATCCTGATATTTCAAGCTGGTGCCGCCGGTGACTTCGATGCACAGATTGCGCAGCAGGTCTTCAGTTAAATCCATCAGGTCTTTGTAATCGGCGTAGGCCTGGTAAAACTCCATCATGGTGAATTCGGGGTTGTGGCGAGTGGACACACCCTCGTTACGGAAATTGCGGTTAATTTCAAACACCCGCTCAAAACCACCCACCACCAAACGCTTTAAATACAGCTCGGGGGCGATACGCAAAAACATCTCCATATCCAGCGCATTGTGGTGAGTCACAAAAGGACGCGCCGAAGCACCGCCGGGAATTACATGCAGCATGGGAGTTTCCACTTCCATAAAGCCGCGCCCCATCATGTAGTTGCGGATAAAACTGATGCACTTGGAGCGCAGGCGGAAGGTGTCGCGCACTTCCGGGTTCACAATCAAATCCACATAGCGCTGGCGATAGCGGATTTCCTGGTCGTGCAAACCGTGGTACTTATCCGGCAGCGGGCGCAGGGATTTGGTGAGCAATTGGAAGTGTTCCAGGTTGACATAGAGGTCACCTTTGCCGGATTTATGCAGCGCGCCGGTGACACCGACTATATCGCCCATATCCCACACACCCCAGTTGTCTTTAATGACTTCTTGCGCCGCTTTATCCGCATACAACTGGATAGTGCCTTCGCCATCCTGCAACACCATAAAAGGGCCGCGCTTGGCCATCACCCGGCCCGCCACGCTCACCTTGTGATCCAGCGCTTCCAGCTCTTCTTTGGTTTTTTCGCCAAAGGCCGCCTGCAAATCAACACTCTTGTCGGTGCGACGGAAATCGTTGGGGAAGGCATTGCCTTTTTCGCGGATGGTCGCCAACTTTTGACGACGCTCGGTCATCAATTTGTTTTCGTCTTGCGCGTGGGTCGCAGAGAGTTCGTGGCTCGCGGGGGTGTCTTTGCTCATAGTCATCACTGATTGATTAAAAAATAAAAAAGCTTGATTACAAACCAGCCTTAAGGCTTTCAACAATAAACTGATCCAAATCGCCATCCAGCACCGCTTGGGTGTTGGAGGTTTGCACACCGGTGCGCAGGTCTTTCACGCGCGAATCGTCGAGCACATAGGAGCGGATCTGGCTGCCCCAACCGATATCGGATTTGCTATCTTCCAGGGCTTGTTTCTCGGCGTTGCGCTTGAGCATTTCCTGCTCGTACATACGCGCGCGCAGCATTTTGTAGGCCTTGTCACGGTTGGCGTGTTGCGAGCGCTCGTTCTGGCACTGCACCACAATACCGGTGGGAATATGGGTAATACGTATCGCCGAATCGGTTTTGTTAACGTGCTGGCCACCGGCACCGCTGGCGCGGTAGGTGTCGATACGCAGATCGGCCGGGTTGATTTCGATCTCGATATTGTCGTCAATTTCCGGCGCAACAAATACCGAGCAAAAAGACGTGTGGCGACGGTTGCCAGAATCGAACGGCGATTTGCGCACCAAGCGGTGCACGCCGGTTTCGGTGCGCAACCAACCAAAGGCGTACTCGCCTTCAAAATAAATGGTGGCGCTTTTGATACCCGCCACTTCACCGGCGGAGCACTCTTCCAGGGTAACCTTAAAACCCTTGGCCTCGCCCCAGCGCAGGTACATGCGCAGCACCATCTCGGCCCAATCCTGGGCTTCGGTACCGCCGGAGCCGGATTGGATATCCAGGTAGGCATTGTTGGGGTCGGTTTCGCCAGAGAACATGCGGCGGAATTCCAACACGCCTAATTCTTTTTCCAGGCGATCTATTTCCGCCTGCACATCGGCCACCATGGACTCATCGTTTTCTTCCACGGCCATATCCAGCAACTCACCGCAATCGGCAACACCGGTATCGAGGGTTTCGATGGTTTTGACCACGGCTTCCAGGGAGGAGCGCTCGCGCCCCAGGGACTGGGCTTTTTCGGGGTTGTCCCACACGCTGGGTTC
>CAMLRI010000435.1 GCA_946482385.1 uncultured Cellvibrio sp. | reverse complement strand
GTGGATGGGGAGCCGCCAAATAGATGAGCTTACTTCCAAAGATTTATTGACCGGCTTGCAGCGTATAGAAAACAGAGGCGCTAAAGATTCCGCACACAACGCCCGCCAAGTGTTATCACAAATTTTCCGCTATGCGCGCGTTACTCAGCGTGCAACCACTGACCCAGTGCAAGACTTAAAAGGAGCGCTTTCGCCAAAGCTGGCTAAGCATCGCCCCGCCATAACCGAACCGGCAGAGCTGGGGCGCATGTTGGTAAAGATCGAGCAATACAGCGGCAGTTATATAGTGCGGGCGCTTTTGGCTCTATGCCCTTTGTTATTCCAGCGACCTGGCGAAATGATTGCCATGCGGTGGAGTGATCTGGATTTGGATGCAGGCGAGTGGCGCTACACACCCCCAAAAACCATTAAGAAAACGACTTGCCCCGAGGGTGTCCCGCACACAGTCCCGTTAAGTAAGCAGGTGATTGGTATTTTATTGGAGCTGCAACCACTGACAGGTGCCGGTCAATATGTTTTCCCAAGCCAGCGCCGCCAAGGCAAGCACGCCAGCGAGGGCACCATTAATAAAGCCCTGCAAATCATGGGTTACGACACAAGCAAAGAACATTGCGCCCACGGCTTCCGCTCCACGGCGCGCACCATATTGGATGAAGTGCTGGGGTTCCGTGTTGAGTGGATCGAGCACCAATTGGCACATGCCGTGCGTGATGCTCTTGGCCGTGCCTACAACCGAACAACCCATTTACCCCAGCGTAAAGAGATGATGCAAAAGTGGGCTGATTACCTTGATGCCCTGCGCCTGCAAGCCCAATCCCCCAATGTTATTACCGCGAATTTTGGGCGAACTGGCTAAAACGTTTCGGCTACGGCGGTTTTGCAGTGGGGAACGTGGGGACACTGGGGAACAGTTACTCTCTCACGTAAGAAAATCAAAGAGTTAGATATAGTTTTATGAGTGTTTATCGTTCCCCACTTACTTTTTCAAGAGTGGGGAATGTGGGGAACAATTGGCGGCTTTGCGGCAACGGGCGAAGCTCCAATAATGATAATCATTCGTATAAAAATGCCCTTTGCGAATTTAGATAAAGGTGAATTATGAGAATGGAATTAAATAGGCCTGTTACTGAGGAGCAGCATCGGCAGGCAGATGAAGAGCATAGAGAAGTTGTCCGGTCTCAAAAGGCATATATCCGCGAGTTGGCTGATAAGTTAGAGGCCGGTGAAGCGTTGGACTCGCTTGCGAGAAGATTTGCTGCTGCTGTTTTGCGGGGAGCGGCCAATAATATGTCCGAAGTTAGGAAGCGATCAAAAGGACAATCAAAAGTCCAAGATGAAGTGGCCGTATATGTCGCGGGAGATGTTGTTTTTAGGGGGAAAACAAAAAATGCATCGATTGAGCATTGGGCTGGGGTTTACGGTGTCGATGTAAATTCGATCAAAAAAGTATTAAAAAAAGTTGGATATGAATCTATAAAAAAATCAATGGAAAATTCACGCGATATAAAAGGCGATGAATTTGGTGTTGAATGGACACCCAAAGGTGATGCATAAATAAATAGAAAAATCTAGTGACATATTAGTTTTTATTTGTTCCTAGAAGACGCCTGCGCTACCTGAAATTATTGACCCCGATTGCATAAAACACATCGGAGTCAGAAATGGAAAAACCAAACAAACCGCAAGACGAAAATCTTTTAACTTTTCCCGCCGTAGGCTTTTACCGCGCTCAACAATGCGCCGCTCTATTGGGAGTATCTAAAAGCACCTTCTGGCTTTGGGCACAGCAAAAAATTGTCCAAGGTATTCCCGTCCCGCAACCGATTAAGCTGTCACCTGGCGTTACCGTTTGGAGGCGTTCGGAAATACACACCTTTTGCGAACAATTAGCCGCCCTTGGTGATTCCACCACACCACCAGAGGCCGCCTAATATGACCTCTCGCACTCACCCCCAATACACCCCCAGTCAAGTGATTGAGCGCTGTACCTGCATCACACTGGATGACCTCTTGTCCCGTGGTGCCAATGCGCTTAACCCGCTATTTAAGCGCCTGGCCAGCTTTATGCGCAGTGCTGCGGCTTATGATTGTGGTGCGCATTTACTGGAGTGGCCGGATGGCTCCCTGGTATTGGTTATCAGCCAAAGTGCCCGCGAGTTTGCGCAGCTATCCCCCGAGGCAATTACCGCCGCTTATCGCTATGCGGTGCGTGGTTGTGGGCTTATTTATCGTGATGTGGCAGGTGCTGCTCTGGCGGTGCGCTATGCGTAAACGATATGCCCCACCGTCCCTGTCTGTTCGATTTGAAATGGAGCCTGTTGGTTGTTGGCGTGGTTGGTTTGCCCATATTGATGTTTGGTGCAAATTTAAATCCTGCAATGGCCAAGTGTATGAGCTAAAGGCCGACCTTAAAGCCACTACCGCGATAGAGCTAACTGATTATTTGTTGAATCCCCGGCGGGTTACTGCGGATTTCCGCGATACCCCTAGTGAGCGCCATCGCATTTCCCAATTGCTGGCCAATCAGCTTAAAGCTTTAACAGCGCGGCAGCCGGAATGGTTCAAGCAGCGGGGCTATCCCGTTCATTTTAGAACCTACAAAAAACCAACACCCAGAGGCGGCCAGGGGAAAAAGGCTAATGCCGCGCGCTGAGTGTCGCCCTTATCGGGTGCGGGAATTGGCTTTCTGATTTGAATAGGTGAGTTTTTTAGAATGGGTAAAAAACTGGATTTTAAGAAAATAAATTCACTGGCTTTGGCGCAAGC
>CAMLRI010000434.1 GCA_946482385.1 uncultured Cellvibrio sp. | reverse complement strand
TTAAACTGGCCGAACCAGGCAGGTATTTGCGCAAACACACCAATAAGCCAGGCCACCAGGTCAACCGTGGCCAACAGCGGTGTGAAAACGAAATTTAAAAATGCGTTATCTTCGATGAACGCGCGCAGGCTCTGCCAGCGATCACTGATAGCGGCGACAAAACCCAGCACGGCGGTTTTTACGGTGTCCCAGTGCTGCACCAGCAGCACCAGGCCGGCCACTAGGGCGACAACGCCCAGCACCATCCAGGTAATGGGGTTAGTCATTAGCGATACCGCAAATGCCTTGCTGGCCAGCATGGCGGTAATAAAACCCGCCTTGGCTGCTGCCAGGCCTGTTAACAGCGCGGGAAAACGAATGGCAGCGGCCAACACAGCGGCGCGCATAAAACGTAGTGTGCCCGCATACAACCAGGTTGCCGCGCGCACCAGGGAAAGGCTGCGTAAATTCAACAACAATTGTTTGCCCAACGCGAACAGGGCAACGCGCAACGCGGGAATAACAGCGGCGCCCGCAATTAACTGCAAGCGAAACACCAACCAGCCCACGCGCAAGGCGCCCAGCAGGGGAGCAAAGGGAATTAACGCAAAGCGCAACACGCCCATGGCTGCACTAATGCCAGCAGAGGCAATTACAAACACGCCTTTGGTTACGGCCAGCAATGCCAGCGCGGCACTTAACCCCAGCACGGCCAGCACCACATAGCCCAGCGCACGCGCCAGGTTGGGGAATAAATCTATCCAGCGTGTAATTTTGCCCAGGCCTTCCGTCAGCGCGCTGTACAGGGGGTACATGGCCTGGTTAATCACTTTGCCAAAGCTAATGCGTACCGCCGTGCTGGCAGCGCTTAGCTGGTCCAGCGGGTCAACCATGGCGGCGGCCATCAGGCGCGCCTTATCCATGCCGCGTATATTGCCCAGCTGATTAATGGCATCGCCCAGCCCCTGGGTGTCTTGCATCATCAACTTAATCATGGCCACGGCTTCATCAGAGCCGAAGGCTTTTTTCAGCGCATCGCTTTTTGCAACCGTGTCGATAGCACCAAATTTTGCTTGCAGCTTTGCCAGTATGTCGGTAACCGGCAGCATGCGCCCGGCGCTGTCGGTAAATTGCAGCCCCAGCTTTTCCTGGGCAGCACCTACTCCACGCAAAAACGCCTTGTACTTGGTGCCTGCCTCGCTGCCACTCATGGTTGATTGCAGTTTGCCCAGCACGGCCATTTGTTCATTAATCGCAATGCCGTGCGCCTGGGCGTCTGCACCCAAGGCGGTAAATGCGCCGCTCATTTGCACGCCGTTGGTTTTAAACATTTCCACTGCTTGGGCGGTTTGGCCGGCCAACTGCTGCACCCATTCGCTTTTGCCCATGGCGTCGGCGCTTTGTTTAAAAATGCCGTACATGGTGCCCATGTAATTGGTAATGGTGGCGGCGTCGGCCTTGGTGCCCTTGGCCAGCACGTTGCTGGCCTCGGCAAATTTGGCTAGCTCATTGCCAGTTAACCCGGCAATGGCACTTTGAATATCGTAGGAACTGCGCACAAAGTCGGTGGCGCTTTCGCCGTAAGCAATGGAAAACTTTAGCGCGGTGCGCTCTAGGTTTTTCAGGGCTTCCTCGGTAACAGAAAGGCTGCGCACTTCGCCCAGGGCGCGGTTCATGTCGCGCGCTTCGGCGGTTAAGCTGTTCAGCGTAAAGGCAACACCCACAAGCCCGGCACCACCGGCAACCACACTGGCAAAGCCATTACCGGCACGGTTGGTTAACTTATCCACGGTGGCGATCAACCTGTTAGCCGGTGCGGTTACCTGGTCGATCAGCTCCACACGCATCAACAGTTTTTCAAGCCGGGTGTTCATGGGTGTTGTTACTCGCTGTTAAAAGCTAAAGCAATGGCGTTGGCCACGCTAATTTTCATGTTGTTCCAGTATTCGCGCTCCAGGTGTACGGCGGCAGCCAACACCTCTACATCCTCGCTATCGCCCCCTGGCAACCATTTAGCGGCCAGGGCTTGATAGTGGCTATAGGCGTTCTCGCTTAGGCGATCTGCGCGGCGCTCGATTTCTTTACAACAATGCCCAGGTCTGGGGTGTATTCCTCAAGCAGTGCGGAAGCCAACTGCACCTCTGCCCCTGGGTTATCTGCCAGGATTTTTTTAAGCGTTTCCGCATCTTCTGCCACTACGGTTTGGGTTAAAAAGTTGTGGCTGGGTGCGATTTTGTCTTTGGCGGTAACGGCGTTTATGTACTTGTTGTAATCGTCGCGGCCTACATCAAAGTTCAGCGTTTTACCCAAAATTTCCGCAACAAGTGTTTGGCCGTTTTTTTTGCTGGTTTTGCTCATGGTTTTTCCCCGAGGGTTGGTTGGTTTTATTCAGTGCTTAAAAAAATCTTTCAGCCCAAGCACCAAAAGGCTGAAAAGTCCCGATAAAAAAATGGTTACCAGGGCGCGCACGGCCAGCTTGCCAATTTGCTCGCTGGCCAAACGCTGTTTGCGCAAGTGGGCAAAGTCGGCTTGGCTTTCGCGCACGTTGGTTACATCAATTCCCAGGCGCTCCAGCAGCTCCTGGGCGGTTTTTTGCGCCGTCAGCGTTGCCAACTGCTCTAATTCTTGTTTGCTGGTTTCACTCACTGGCTCGCCTCGCTTCTGCCCTGTTGTTCCGCTATTTGCCGCAATTCTGCATATTGACACCCACGCCCAAGGGGGCTAACCTGTGTTCACAGCGGCAAAATCCGCTGTCGGGTTTAGCAGCCCGATCACCTTTCAACTGGCACAAGACGCGCCTGCGTCTT
>CAMLRI010000433.1 GCA_946482385.1 uncultured Cellvibrio sp. | reverse complement strand
CAGATACGAAAATGTTATTAAGAATTCTCACAGAAAACTTGATATTTGGCCTGATGCTATCAATATAGAAAGAGAGGGGCGGCCTTTAACAGGTTCGCGTAGGCAAATCCCCTCGCTCACAAACGTTAAGGAGTTTTATGATGAAACCTGCTGTCGACGTTGTATACCGCGATTTGGATTCTTCTGCTGCACTTAATGAAATCATCACCAAAAAGCTCGAAAAACTCTCTCGCTTCACCGATCAAATCATTCACAGCCGCGTAGTACTCGACGCCCCCCACCAGCACAAACACAAAGGCAAACACTACCGGGCCTCTATCGAACTCGATTTTAAAGGCCACCCCTTGGCAATTACCCAGGACGATGAATCCATCCACGTTGCCGTGCGCGATGCGTTTTCCTCTGCCGAGCGCAAAATCAAACAGCTGGTGGCGCGCCAGCGAAACCGCGGCTAACCGCGCCAACTAAGCCATAGCGTGTTTACCAAACCCCCAGCGGACAATAGCCGCCACCCCAAAGGGCACAGCCCTTGTAGCGCGAATTGCGCGCAATAAAAAAGCCGGCATGCAAGCCGGCTTTTTTACAACTGCACAAATTATTGGCAATCAGGCACTGGTGCCCAGGCGCTCGCCCGCTTTTTTCACCAAATCATTAAAATTGGACAGCGATTGCAAGTGGGCGTAAATCAATTCCAAACCATCGCGCTTGAACAAATCCAAGGCATCGGCATCGCTCAATGCCTTCAGCTTTTCGCGCTTGACCACATAAAAACCTGTCAGGTTGAAATTACTTTCGGCAGAACCCTTGAGTTTGATATTAGCCTGCATAGGCTCCAACAAACCCAACTCGTGCAAACGGGTGCAAAACACCTTGGTCATTTCCGCGCGGAAGTGATAATCCTTGAGGAACTCCAGCACATCTTTCAAATGCTGGGTTTGCTCGCCATTGTCGTCAAACAAACGGCGACCTTTACTGCCATCTGGAACAACAGCCTTGCTATCTGCATCTATGCACAGAGCCATGGAATCTGCGCCCTTATCACCGCCTAATACAAACGGGTAGCGACGAATAAAAGCTGGAATATAGCGCGAAGCAAACTGGCCTTTTTCATTAATAAACAGGTTTTCACCTTCTTTAATGCCCATTAATGCCAGGGGTACGTATTCACCCTCACGCTGGGTAGCTGAAAACACAATGGGAAACTCACCCGCCGCAAAGGGGATTTCGGTAGCCAGCACCGGAGATGAAATCAAATGGGATACAAAGTTGTAGTCTTCTACAGCTATCGCCCAATTGCGATGCACCTCTGATGACAAAGGCTGAATGTTGTCGTAAATCATTAATTGTTTTGCCACGGGATACCTCGTTGTTATTGTCAAGCTTAAATGCAAGTTAGCAGGGAGCCGAATACTAGCACTTTCACAAGCCTGTGCCACTAGCAGCGCCACCTTGATTATGGGGAAATTGCAGTAGTGAATGATACAAACAAAAAAGGCGCCCAAAGGCGCCTTTTTTGTTGCATAAAATGGTCGGAACGGCGGGATTTGAACCCACGACCCCCACACCCCCAGTATGGTGCGCTACCTGGCTGCGCTACGCTCCGATGATTTGGTTGAGCGGGCATTAGCTCGCTCAGGGGACGGGCATAATACCCGAAAATTATCTGTTTGCAATAAGCGAATAGAGGAAAAAAACGAAGGTTTTGAAAGATTTAGCCTGGCATTAGCGCAACTGCTCAGAAGCTGAACAATTGCATTTATTTTGTTTTGAGCAACTCCAATACATGCTCAAGGTCACCAATCATCCGATCGACCAACTGATCAAATTTATTGTCTTGGGATTGACTGGATTCACTGGACATCTGCAGGCGGGCGCCGCCGATGGTAAACCCCTGATCGTAAAGCAGGCTGCGGATCTGACGAATGGTCAACACATCCTGGCGCTGGTAATAGCGACGGTTACCGCGACGCTTGACCGGCTTCAGCTGGGGAAACTCCTGCTCCCAATAGCGCAGAACATGGGGCTTAACTGCGCATAACTCGCTGACTTCACCAATGGTGAAATAGCGCTTGCCGGGAATAACGGGAAGTTCGTCGTTATGACTTGGTTCCAACATAAGCTTCTACTCGTGCCTTCAATTTCTGCCCTGGACGGAAGGTAACTACTCGACGGGCACTGATAGGTATTTCTTCGCCGGTTTTGGGGTTGCGACCTGGGCGCTGGCTTTTGTCGCGCAATTCAAAGTTGCCAAAACCGGAAAGCTTTACCTCTTCATTGTTCTCCAAGGCCTGGCGGATCTCCTCGAAAAAGAGTTCCACCAGTTCCTTGGCTTCGCGCTTGTTAAGGCCGAGATCTTCGTAGAGCTTCTCGGCCAAGTCTGCTTTGGTCAGAGCACCATCCGACATACTTATTATTCCCTATCTGAGGGTAGCGGAAAATGTTGCCTCCAGATACTTAACCACAGCGTCGATAGAGGCGTTGATCTCATCTTCGTTAAGAGTGCGGGAAGGATGTTGAAAGGTCAACCCCAATGCGACACTTTTTCGTTGTGGATCAATACCTTTGCCCATGTATACGTCAAACACCTTTAAGTTAACCAGGTGCTCCCCAGCCTGGGTTTTAACCGCTTCCAGCAGGCTCGCCACAGGCAAATCGCGCGCCACCAGCAGCGCCAGATCGCGGCGCACTTCGGGGAATTTGGATAGGGGGGCAAAGCGGGGGATACGCCCTTTCAGCAAAGCATCCAGTTTCACCTCAAACACATAAACTGCCTGGGGGATATCCAACT
>CAMLRI010000432.1 GCA_946482385.1 uncultured Cellvibrio sp. | reverse complement strand
TGCCCTTGCCCGATGCCATGTTTACCCACCCGGAGCCACAGCTGTCGCGCTGCAATTCCCGCGGTTTTAACCTGGCCGTAAGCGCACACAGGCAGCCGCTGGTGGAAGCAGTGGCGGCATTTTATGACCAGCAATGGTCGGCCTGCCCGATTATCGCCGGCCACTACCAGCACTCGGATAACACCAGCCATTGCTACAACCCCGCCAACCAACAGGAGCGGCTGGGCAGCCTGGTATTAGCCACCGCCACCCAGGCGCAGCAAGCCCTGGCCAGCGCCCAGGAATTTACCCACCAGTGGCGCCAGCACCCGGTGGAAGAACGGGCACAGCTGGCGGAGCGATTGGGCGAACTGCTGGAACAGCACCGCCCCGAACTACTGGCACTATTAATACGCGAGGGCGGCAAAACCCTGGCCGATGCCCTGGACGAAGTGCGCGAAGCTGTGGATTTTTGCCGCTACTACGCCCAGCAGGCGCGCGCGCGACTGGCGCAACCGCAACAGCTCCCCGGCCCCAGCGGCGAACAAAATCAGTTGTGGTTAGAAGGGCGCGGAGTATTTGTGTGCATATCGCCGTGGAATTTCCCCTTGGCGATCTTTACCGGCCAGGTAATTGCGGCCCTGGTGGCGGGCAATACGGTGTTGGCCAAGCCAGCGCGCCAAGCCAGCCTCTGCGCTTTTCGCGCCTTTGAATTGATGCTGGCCGCCGGCTTCCCGCCCCGCGCCCTACACTTTCTGCCCGGCAACAGCAGTGAGCTGAGCGATCCGCTCACCCGCGACCCCAGGGTGGAGGGCATTGCCTTTACCGGCTCGACCCAAAGCGCCTGGGCGATCAACCGTGCCCTGGCGGCGCGGGACTCCAGCATTGCCACGCTGATTGCCGAAACCGGCGGCCAAAATGCCCTGATTGCCGATTCCACCTGTCTGCCCGAGCAGTTGGTAAAAGATGTGATCCGCTCCGCCTTTGGCAGTGCCGGCCAGCGCTGTTCGGCCTTGCGGGTGCTTTATGTACAGGAGGAAATTGCCGACCAGGTTATCCAATTGCTGAGCGGCACCATGGCCTGCCTGCGCCTGGGCGATACCCGCGACCTGAGCTGCGACCTGGGGCCAGTGATCGACCGCCGCGAGCAACAGCGGCTGCAAACCTATATCGACCAGGCCGCTGCTGCGGGCGGGCTTATCTACCAAACCCCGCTTGGGGGCAATAAAGAGGACGGCTGTTTTGTAGCGCCGGCACTGATCCAGATCCAGGGCATAGCGCAACTAGAGGAAGAGCACTTTGGCCCCATCTGCCACCTGGTGCGCTTCCGCCTGGCCCATCTGGAACAGGTGATCGCCGACATCAACGCCTATGGCTATGGTCTGACCCTGGGCATTCACAGCCGCAATGAGGGGCTGGCGCAGCAGATAGCGCAGCAGGTGAATGTGGGCAACATTTATATCAACCGTTCCATGATCGGCGCCGTGGTGGGGGTACAGCCTTTTGGCGGCTGCGGCCTTTCGGGCACCGGCCCCAAGGCGGGCGGACCGCAATATTTGCTGCGTTTTGTACGGGAAAAAACCCTCAGCAATTACCTGGCAGCGGTGGGGGGAAACCTGCAGCTGTTAACCAAGCCTAAAGAAAGCTAAGCCTAAACAGTAAACCGACAAGGGGTGAGAGGCAGCCATGAACGCCCTAAGCGCCACAGATACCGGCATCAAGTGGTACGAGTGGAACCCTGGCCTGCACAACGGCCAGTGTGAATTGCAGGAAGTCCTGGCCAGTTTGCCCGCCGCCAAGGCAGAGGAAATCCCCTGGCTGGTGCGTTTATTTGAAAACCCGGCCAGCATCCTGGCGTTTCCCGGTGCCATCAACCTGGCGCGCCACGATGCCATCCATGTGCTGCTGGGGCGCGGCCTGCGCAATCAGGACGAGGCTTTTGTCATAGGTTTTACCATGGGCGCCAGCAGCCGTATCCAACCCTGGCAGCGCCGCTGTTTCCGCTGGATCATCACCCACCTCTACCCGGCGCCCTACAAATTCAGCCCGCGGGATTTGATTGCCTTTGATTTGGGCTTTGCCCAGGCCAGGCAGTTGGCAGTGCGGGATCTGGACCAGTTCCCCTTTGAGCAACACCGCCACAGCCAATTACAAGATTTGCGCCGCTGGCTGGGAATCAACCCCGGCAAACTCCAGGCCAGTTATCGCCTGGAGTCGCTGTTGATTGCCCACAGCCATGCCAGCCACAGGTTGGATACCTACCGCTAGGAAAGTGCTCGCAGGGGGAGCTATACAATCCGCCCGCGACGGAAACTGGTAGTCCCCGCCATACGGATCAAATGCTGTTGGGTATTGGCGTGGCAGAGCGCCACGGCGAGGGCATCGGCAGCGTCTTCCTGGGGCGCCGCCGGCAGGCGCAGCAGGGTTTTCACCATATGCTGCACCTGGATTTTATCGGCGGCGCCATTGCCCACTACCGACTGCTTGACTTTGCGCGCCTCGTATTCCGCGACCGGCAGGTTCTGCGCGGCGGCGGCCACTATGGCGGCGCCCCGCGCCTGCCCCAACTTCAGTGCCGAGGCGGCATTCTTGGCCATAAAGACCTGCTCAATAGCCATTTGCTGGGGGCAATACTGTTCGATGATTTGAGTGAGGGAGTCAAAGATGACTTTCAGCCGCAGCGGCAATTCATCGCTATCGGCCATACGGATCACCCCGCTGGTGACATATTCGGATTTGCTGCCCACCAGGTTAATAATGCCAAAACCGGTTTTGCGGGAGCCGGGGTCTATACCGAGGATAAGCGCCATAGGTTGTATCT
>CAMLRI010000431.1 GCA_946482385.1 uncultured Cellvibrio sp. | reverse complement strand
TGGATGCGCTCTGCCTCGGTTTGCAGTTGCGCTTTTAATTCGCTGGGATTGTGGCTGCCCACCTCCTCCACCACAAACCTCACCAGGGCGCCGCCAGCCACTTCACTAATGGATTTCAGCCGCACAATAGTACCCCAATGCACTGCGGCCAAATGCTCGATAAAAATCGGCAGGGTTGCCAATTCATGGTCCGACAAGCGATAGGGGTAGCGCAGCTCAATGGTGATCGACTCAGCAAACAAGCGCTCAAATTCGTGGGGGCGGTAATAGGTTTTTTGCCGCCCCGCTTCATCCCAACTGGCGTGTTCGCACTGGATATTGGCAATAGCCCAACCCTGGCTATTAATTTTCCACAGCTTGGCGGCTGTGATAGTGGCACCGTTGAGTTTGGCTTTGGTGAGGTTGGCCGAGCGCAGATCACAAGCGCCAAGGTTGGCACCGCTAAAATCGGCTTTATGCAAATCCAATCCGCTTAAGTCGACACCTTGCAGCTTGGCATTTTTAAATACCGCGCCGCTGAGCTTGGTCGATTTGATACGCGCGTTCACCAGGTTGGCGCCGCTAAACAGCGCCTGGGTTAAATCGGCCCCTTCGAAATTTACGCCTTCCAAATTGCTGTGGCTAAAATCCACCCGCGCCAGGGATTGCCCCGAGAGGTTACTGCCCGCCAGGGAGATGTTATTGAGCACCAGGCCACTGATGTCCTGGCCGCGAAAATCAATATTTTCCAAAGCCGCATGGCGGGTAATGGCGGTGAGCATATTGGCGCGGGCCAATTTGCAACTATTGATGCGGGCACTGCTAAGGTTGGCGGCAATTAATTTGGCGAGGGTGAAATCGCAGTGCTGCAATTCGGCGCCGGCAAAATTGGCCAGAATCAAATCGGCACTGCGAAAACTGCATTGGGAAATGTGGCTGTTGGCAAAAGAAACTTTCGATAAATCGTAGTCATCCAAATTCATTCCCGACAGGTGAACGCCATCGAGATTCAACTCTTGCGGGTGCTGTTGTGGCGACGGGTGTTGCGCTTGTTGCTTGCGCCAGAGATTCCACTGGGTTGCCCCCTTCTCCAGCATCCTTAATATATCTTGTTGTTCCATGGTGTGAGTCTGCCTGTGAGCTGTGTAACCATTCCTTCAGCCAGCGGGCACAGGGAGCTCCCCCTGGGGGAGCTGGGTTAAGGGAGCAGAGTTAAGGTGACTGGGATAATCTCACCTCCTGCTCGACCAATCCGGGTGCCGGATATTTTTGCTGGCGGTACAGGATAGAGGGTAGTAGCACATGTGCCAAGGCTTTATCTACCTGTTCAGGGCTGGGAGCCTGGGGCAATAAGCTAACCTGCTTGCGCTGGGGGTCATAAACCGCAGCCACCGGCGGCTGCTCGGGGCGCAAAATGGTGAGGCTGTGATCGCCCTGCAACAAGGCAAAATAATCATCAAACTGCAAAAAAGCGCGGCCCTGGCTATGGGCATCGCGGGCAAAATCGCGCCCGATCATAGGGTGCTCTGCCGATACTCCCATCAGCGACAACAAGGTGGGCGCCAAATCGATTTGACTGGCAACAGGCTTGATGGTTTTTGGCTCCAAGTCTGCGCCCAAAATTAACCCGGGGATGTGGAATTTTTCCACCGGCACCAGGTTGCTGCCATACACCCGGTTATCGTGATCGGCCACTATCAGGAACAGGGTGTTATGCCAATAATCGCTAGCGCGAGCCTTGTCGATAAATTCACCCAAAGCGTAATCGGCATAACGCACGGCATTATTGACTGTTTGTTTGCTGTCGCCTTCTATCTCAATGCGGCCATCGGGAAATTCAAAGGGCTCATGGTTGGATGAGGTAAAAATCAAACTGAAAAAAGGCTGTTGGCGCTGCTGCAATGCCAACAGGTGCTTATGGGCGTGGTTAAACAGGTCTTCATCACTAGCGCCCCAGCTGCCGACAAATTGCGCATCGGGCATGTCATCAATATCAATCACCTGGGTAAAGCCATTGCCGGTAAAGAAACTGCGCATATTGTCAAAATGCGCTTCGCCGCCGTAAATAAATTCCGTGTGGTAGCCCTGCTGCTTCAACAAACCACCCAGGGTAAAAAAATTGTGCTGCGAGAGCGATAGCTTTACCGTGCTTTGCGCCGGGCTGGGCATAAAACCTGCGACCACCGCTTCTATACCGCGCACCGAGCGAGTCCCGGTGGCATAAAGCTGCTCAAACCACCAACCGGAATTTTTTAATGCCTCCAAACGCGGCGTAACCGGCAGCCCACCCAGGGACTCCACAAAAGTCGCCCCCATACTCTCTTGCAACACAATCACCAAATTCAACGGACGCTCGCGCTGTTGCACAGCAGCCTGCCTGTGCCAGGTGGGGTAGTCTTTATGGAACTCCAGCGCATCCAGCCAGGGCCAGGCGCGAACATGCTGCAGCAGAACATCCTCCGGCAGCGAGCCATAAATTTCATGGGAACCAGTTTCATGCTTGAGGTTATAGGCCGCAAACACCACCGAGTAAGCAGAGCTAATTACCAGCGAATTCACCAGGGCATCGCCGGTAATGGCAAACAGTGCCGGGTTGGCGGGGCGATGGCCGGTGGTAGAGCGAATGCCCATGGCCATGACTAACACAATCAATGGCCATGTCAGCCATACACGCCGCTGCGACCAGGCGGGCACCAGGCGCGGATGCGCGCGCAGCCAGCGGCTCATCCCCCAGGATAAGGCGATGCACAGCAACACACCGGCGATCAGCGATGCGCGAAAGCCGTTCCAAAGGGTGGCGAAGACCTCTTTGGGATAATTCAG
>CAMLRI010000430.1 GCA_946482385.1 uncultured Cellvibrio sp. | reverse complement strand
TAACACCGTGCTTGAAGCCTATCGTAAACACGTCGCAGAACGCGCCGCTGAAGGTGTTCCCCCCAAACCACTCACCGCAGATCAAGTTGCTGGATTGGTAGAACTCCTGAAAAATCCCCCGGCAGGAGAAGCCGAAGTACTACTGGATTTAATCACCAACCGCGTTCCCCCAGGCGTTGACGAAGCCGCCTACGTAAAAGCCGCCTTCCTCAGTGCGATAGTTAAAGGCGAAGCCAGTTCCCCCCTCATTGATAAACCCCTCGCGGTAAAACTGCTCGGCATGATGCTTGGCGGTTACAACATCGAAACCCTGGTCAACCTGCTCGACGATGCCCAACTGGCACCCCTGGCCGCCGAACAACTCAAGCACACCCTGCTGATGTTTGATGCCTTCCACGATGTGGAAGAAAAAATGAAAGCCGGCAACCCACACGCCAAAGCCCTGATGCAATCCTGGGCCGAAGGTGAATGGTTCACCAGCAAACCTAAAGTTCCCGAGAGTACCAAGCTCACCGTTTTCAAAGTCACTGGCGAAACCAACACCGATGACCTGTCGCCAGCACCTGATGCCTGGTCGCGCCCCGATATTCCACTGCACGCCTTGGCCATGTTCAAAATGGCTCGCGATGGCATCACCCCCGACGAGCAAGGCAAAATCGGCCCGGTTAAGCAAATCGAAGCCCTAAAAACCAAAGGCTACCCACTGGCTTTTGTCGGCGATGTTGTCGGCACAGGTTCTTCGCGCAAATCCGCTACCAACTCCGTACTCTGGTTTATTGGTGAAGACATTCCCGGCGTGCCCAACAAGCGCACTGGCGGCGTATGCATTGGCGGCAAAGTAGCTCCCATTTTCTACAACACCATGGAAGATGCTGGCGCGCTGGTATTTGAAGCCCCAGTAGACAACCTGAACATGGGCGACGTGATTGATATTCGCCCCTATGAAGGCAAAATCCTCAACGCCGAAACTGGCGCGGTGATTTCTGAGTTTGAATTGAAATCCGATGTACTGCTGGATGAAGTGCAAGCTGGCGGCCGTATCCCTCTGATCGTGGGTCGCGGCCTGACCACCAAGGCGCGCGAGGCTCTGGGCCTGCCGCCCAGCACCCTCTTCCGCCTGCCCCAGGCCCCCGCCGACACCGGCAAAGGCTACACCCTGGCGCAAAAAATGGTCGGCAAAGCTTGTGGTGTGACCGGCATTCGCCCAGGTACCTACTGCGAACCCAAGATGACCACTGTGGGCTCACAAGACACCACCGGCCCCATGACCCGCGACGAACTGAAAGACCTGGCCTGCCTTGGCTTCTCCGCCGACCTGACCATGCAGTCTTTCTGCCACACCGCCGCTTATCCCAAGCCAGTGGATATCGAAACCCAGCACACCCTGCCCGACTTTATCATGACTCGCGGCGGTGTTTCCCTGCGCCCGGGCGATGGCATTATCCACAGCTGGCTCAACCGCATGCTGCTGCCTGACACCGTAGGTACCGGTGGCGACTCCCACACCCGCTTCCCGATTGGCATTTCCTTCCCGGCCGGCTCTGGCCTGGTTGCTTTCGCCGCCGCTACGGGTGTTATGCCACTGGATATGCCGGAGTCTGTACTGGTTCGCTTTAAGGGCGAAATGCAACCCGGTATCACCCTGCGCGATCTGGTTAACGCCATTCCGCTTTACGCCATCAAGCAAGGCCTGTTGACCGTAGAGAAAAAAGGCAAGAAGAACATTTTCTCTGGTCGCATCCTGGAAGTAGAAGGCTTGCCTCAATTGAAAGTGGAACAAGCATTTGAAATCTCCGACGCCTCCGCTGAACGATCAGCTGCCGGCTGCACCATTAAGCTGGATAAAGAACCCATCATCGAATACCTGAAATCCAACATCACCATGCTGCGCTGGATGATTGAACAAGGTTACGGCGATGTGCGCACCATCGAGCGCCGCGCGCGCAAAATGGAAGAGTGGCTGGCTAACCCGGTACTGATGGAAGCCGATGCGGATGCTGAATATGCCGCCATTATCGACATCGACCTGGCCGACATCAAAGAGCCCATCCTGGCCTGCCCGAACGATCCGGACGACGTTAAAGTGCTGTCAGAAGTGCAAGGCGCAAAAATCGATGAAGTCTTTATCGGTTCCTGTATGACCAACATTGGCCATTTCCGCGCCGCCGGCAAGCTTCTCTCATCCACCAAGGATGAATTGTCTACCCGCCTGTGGATTGCCCCGCCCACCAAAATGGACGAGCACCAACTTATGGAAGAAGGCTACTACAGCATCTTCGGCGTTAAGGGCGCGCGCACCGAAATGCCAGGCTGCTCGCTGTGCATGGGCAACCAGGCGCGAGTAGCGAAAAACTCAACCGTAGTTTCTACCTCTACCCGCAACTTCCCCAACCGTTTGGGTGAAGGCGCCAATGTGTACCTGGCTTCCGCTGAGTTAGCCGCCGTTGCTGCAGTAATCGGCAAGCTGCCCACTCCCGAGGAGTACCTAAGCTACGCCAACAAAATCAACAGCATGGCTGGCGATATCTACCGCTATCTCAACTTCAACGAGATCGAGAGCTATCAACAAGCTGCTGATGAAGGCAAACGCATAGCCGCCGTAGAAATCCAAACCCTAGCTGTTTAAACAAGGCAAGCCCGGCAGCAGTGCCGGGAAGTACAAAAAGAGGGTTCACTGCAAAGTGAACCCTCTTTTTTTCTAGTCACTCATGCAATAAAAAAGGCGATCACATAGATCGCCTTTTTTATTGCACAAACTGTCCCGTCCTGAAATAGGTTTACAACGTGGAGACCTATTTTGAAAAAAGTCA
>CAMLRI010000429.1 GCA_946482385.1 uncultured Cellvibrio sp. | reverse complement strand
CACTGATGCCCATTTGCTTGGCCTGGAGTCAGATGTTATCCAGTTTCCACCGGCCACCGACAGCCTGATCCACGAGGAGCAGGTTTGGCAGGCTCTGGGCACCGTCTACGACCCGGAAATTCCGGTGGATCTGGTCAACCTGGGGTTGATCTACGCTGTTAGCATCAACCAGGCTGAAGGCTCGGTAGCCATCAAAATGACTCTCACTGCCCCTGCCTGCGGTATGGGGCCGGTATTGGTCGGCGATGTGGAATACCGGGTGCGCAAGGTGCCCAATGTCAAATCCGTCAGTGTCGAACTGGTGTTCGACCCCCCCTGGCAGCGCCATATGATGAGTGAAGAGGCTCAGCTGCAAACGGGGATGTTTTACTAGCGCCGGGATTGTGAATTCCCCGCCCACCTTTGTTTTTGGAATTGCCACCATGACCCAATTCGGTATAGATGTCAGCGCCGAGGATATAGTCGACACCCTCAGTTTTTTTGATGACTGGGAAGATCGCTACAAATACCTGATAGATCTCGGCAAAGAGCTGCCGGCAATGCCCCAGGCGCTGTGTACAGATGAATCCCTGGTGCGCGGCTGCCAAAGTAAAGTGTGGCTGGTGGATGAGCAGCGCGACGGGCGCCTGTATTTCCAGGCCGATAGCGATGCCTTTATTGTCAAAGGGTTGCTGGGGGTAGTGCTGGCAGCTTATAACGGCCGCACCCCGGGTGAAATTCTGGCGTTTGATGTGGATGCTTACTTTGCCAAGTTGGATCTGTTGCAGCACCTGAGCTCCACCCGCGGCAATGGCCTTAAGGCCATGGTAAAGCGTATCCAGGACCGGGCTGCCCAGGCCCGGGAAATGGCTCACTAAATGGCAAATTTTGCTTAGGAATCAAGTGCTAACCCGCTTTTAATAATCTGTATTCAACATATAAAAATCCTGCAAACCCGCGTATAATTCGCGGGTTTTGTGTTTTGTGGGCTCGAACAGCGCCTAAAAAGGCTAAAAAGAGCCCATAACCGCCCAATGTGTCGTGCACCTAATGCATTGTGCCTATGCACCCACACAAGCGTGAGGCGGAAATTTAGCGATTCAACCGGTACGGAGCTGCCATGGCTGTAGAACAAACTTTTTCCATCATTAAACCCGATGCAGTGCAAAACAATCACATCGGTGAAATTGTTGCCCGCTTTGAAAAAGCCGGCCTGAAAATTATTGCCCAGCGTATGCTGCAACTGACCCGCGCCCAAGCTGAAGGCTTTTATGCCGAGCACCAGGGGCGTCCGTTTTACAATGACCTGGTTGATTTTATGATCTCTGGCCCGGTCGTGGTGCAGGTGCTCTACGGTGAAAATGCGATTGCCCTCAACCGCGAGCTGATGGGTGCTACCGATCCAACTAAAGCAGCCCCAGGCACTATTCGCGCTGATTTTTCCCAAGCCATGCCAGCTAATGCCGTGCATGGTTCAGATTCGCCCGCCTCTGCAGCGCGCGAAATTGCCTATTTTTTCCCAACCCACGAAGTCGTTGCGCGCTAAGCCTGCGGCCTCATTTTTTACATCGCCTTTAAAGTCCAACCCGGCAGGTAGTAGTTAATGATTGAGCAATTCACCCCGACAACCGAACCTCAGCCAGATGCGGCTGGTGCGCAAGTCATGGAGGGCTCTACCAAGGTCAACCTGCTGGGAATGCCGGAAGCCAAACTCATTGCGTTTTTTGAATCTATTGGCGAGAAAAAATTTCGCGCTATCCAAGTGATGAAGTGGATTCATCAGTTGGGCGCCGACAACTTTGATGACATGACCAATGTCAGCAAAGACCTGCGTGCCAAGCTCAAGCAGTGTGCTGAAATCAAAGCGCCCGATGTTATGCAGCAATTGGATTCTGCCGATGGCACTCGCAAATTCCTGATTAAGGTGGCGGGTGGCAATGTGGTGGAAACCGTATTTATCCCCGATGGCGATCGCGGCACCTTGTGTGTGTCCTCGCAGGTGGGCTGCTCACTCGATTGCAGCTTTTGCGCCACAGGTAAACAGGGCTTTAATCGTGACCTTACCGCTGCGGAAATTATCGGCCAGGTGTGGATTGCCGCCAAATCCTTTGGCCAATTGCAAGCCAATGGCCCGCGCACTGTCACCAATGTGGTGTTGATGGGCATGGGTGAGCCACTGCTTAATTTCGATAATGTTGTCGATGCCATGAATTTGATGATGCACGACAACGCCTATGGCATCTCCAAACGCCGCGTCACCCTCAGCACTTCGGGTGTGGTGCCGCAATTGGATCGTCTCAGTCAATACACAGATGCCTGCCTGGCCATCTCCCTGCACGCTCCCAATGACGAGTTGCGCAACGAGCTGGTGCCCATTAATCGCAAATATCCTATTGCGATGTTGTTGGATTCCGCCAAGCGCTATATCGAGGCCATGCCGGACACCCATCGCAAAATTACTATTGAGTACACGTTGATCGACCAGGTTAACGATCGCCCCCATCACGCGCATCAGCTGGCTGAACTTTTGCGCGATGTGCCGGTCAAGATCAACCTGATCCCGTTCAACCCTTTCAATTTGTCCAACTACAAACGTGTCAGCAATAATGCGCTGCGCAAGTTCCAGGATATTTTGATGCAAGAGGGGTACATCACTACTGTGCGCACCACGCGCGGCGACGATATAGATGCCGCTTGCGGCCAGTTGGCGGGGAGTGTTAACGACATTACGCGCCGCAGCGAGCGCTACAAGGCGCGTTTTGATGAAGAGCAAGTGGTGAAAATTGTAGGTCAACATTGATCGCTTATTCATGGAGTAAACAATGACAGCAATAAAA
>CAMLRI010000428.1 GCA_946482385.1 uncultured Cellvibrio sp. | reverse complement strand
TGTATTTGGCTCGGTTGCGCGCAAGCAGGAAAGTGCCACTAGCGATGTGGATTTTTTGGTGGATTTCCCCCAGGGCTATGATTTGTTTGCCCAGCGTTTGCCCCTAACCCAGGAGTTGTCTGCCTTGCTGGGAAGAAAAGTGGATTTGGTTCCCGAGCATGAACTCAATCGCCATTTGCGCGAACAAATACTGCGTGAGGCTGTCGAGTTATGAGCAAACCTTGGCAGCCTTACGCGCTCCATATATTGGATGCGATTGCCAAGGTTGAGCGGATCCAGGCTCGCGGTGATATAGGGCAAGACGACATACTCTATGACGCGGTGCTGCGCAATCTGCAAACCCTGTCCGAAGCCACCCAATTACTGCCCGTAGAACTCAAACAGCAATATCCAGAAATTCCCTGGCGTGAAATTAGTGGATTTCGCAATATTTTGGTTCACAACTATTTGGGCGATATAGATTCCCTAACTGTCGAACGTGTTGTGCAGCAGCACTTACCACCGCTGGCCAAAGCGGTAGAGGCTATGTTGCATCGCGATTGATTTATCGCAACGGTGGAGTATTGGCTATATGCCAGTATCACCCTATGGATATACCCGCACCTCCCATCTTCCGCACCCGCAACCTCACCCGTGTGTTTCGCAACGGCGAGGTGGAAATCCATGCCCTGCGCGGGGTGGATCTGGAATTGTTTGCCGGTGAATTTGTGGTGCTGCTGGGCGCCTCCGGTAGCGGTAAATCCACCCTGTTAAATATCCTCGGCGGTTTGGATGCCGCCACCTCTGGCGAAGTGTGGTATGGCGACGAGGATTTAAGCCATGCCAGCGAGCAGCGCCTTACGGAATTTCGCCGTTTTCATGTCGGTTTTGTCTTCCAGTTTTACAATTTAATTCCCAGCCTTACGGCGCGGGAAAACGTCGCCATAGTCACCGATATTGCTCCCAAGCCTCTGTCGCCGGAAGAGGCGCTGGCGCTGGTGGGTTTGGCCGAGCGGCTGGATCATTTTCCCGCGCAGTTATCCGGCGGCGAGCAGCAGCGGGTGGCCATTGCCCGCGCCATTGCCAAGCGCCCCCAGGTGTTGCTGTGCGATGAGCCCACCGGCGCCCTGGATTCCGCCACGGGTATTCGCGTGCTGCAGGTGTTACAGCGCATCAACCGCGAGCTGGGCACCACCACGGTGGTGATTACCCACAATGCGGTGATTGCCGAGATGGCCGACCGTTTGATTCGCTTAAGCGATGGCCGGGTGAGTGAGGTAACACAAAATCCTCACCCGGTTGATCCGCAGCAATTGCATTGGTAATCCGCCATGCGCAGCCTGCACATCAAACTCCTGCGCAACCTGTGGCAAATGAAAGGGCAGGGCTTGGCGATAGCGGCGGTTATAGCTACCGGTGTGGCCATGTTGGTGATGTCGCTCACCGCCTGGGAATCGCTGTATTTAAGCCAGCAGAGTGTGTATCGCAGCCAACAATTTGCCGAGGTGTTTGCCAGTGTAAAACGCGCGCCCAATGCCTTGGTGGAGCGGCTGCGCGATTTGCCCGGTGTAGCCCTGGTGGAAACCCGCGTGCAGGCGCCGCTGCGCATTCAAATTCCCGCCTTTGCCGAGCCGATTAGCGGTTTAGCGGTATCAATTCCCGACGGCCGCCAGCCCCAACTCAACCAATTGTTTTTTCGTGCGGGCGGTTTGCCCGATCCGGAGCGCGATGATCAGTTGGTGGTGAGCGAAGCCTTTGCCGAAGCCCACGGCTTGCAGCCGGGCGATAGCCTGGCGGTGATTATCAATGGCCGCTATCAGCATTTGCAGGTTAGCGGCATAGCACTTTCGCCGGAATTTATTTACCAAATTCGCCCCGGTGATTTGTTCCCCGATTTTTCCCGCTACGCCATTGTGTGGTTGAACCGCACAGCACTGGAGGCCGCCTTCGCCATGGATGGTGCGTTTAATAACCTGGTGCTGAGCCTGGCCCCCGGCAGCCGCCCCGAGCCGATAATTGAAGAGTTGGATTTGCTGTTGGAACCCTGGGGCAGTGTGGGTGCTTACGACCGCGAACAGCAAATGTCCCACCGCTACCTGGTGCAGGAATTAACCCAGCTCAAAGCCATGGCGATCATCATGCCGCTAATTTTTATTAGCGTGGCGGCGTTTTTATTGAATGTGGTGGCGGCGCGGGTTATTCGCACCCAGCGCGAGCAGATTGCAGTGCTAAAAGCCTTTGGCTACACGCGCATGGATGTGGCGCTGCACTATGTGCAACTGGTGTTGGTGGTGGTTTTTATTGGCTCCCTGGCCGGTGTACTTTTGGGTGTGTGGATGGCCAGTGGCATGGCGGGTTTGTACCAGGAATTTTTTCGTTTCCCCTGGTTGGAATTTCGTTTGCGCGGCTCGGTGGTGGTGTTGGCCATTGCCGTTGCCGGCGGTGCAACCCTGTTAGGTGTGATGGCCGCCGTACTGCGCGCGTTTCGTTTGCCGCCTGCCGAGGCTATGCGCCCGGAGCCGCCGGCGCGCTACCGCACGACTTTGATTGAGCGCTTGGGCTTGCGCGGTTTTAGCCAACCGGTGCGCATGATTTTGCGCAACCTGGAGCGCCAACCAGTGAAGGCGGGCTTATCGATTGTGGGCATTGCCTTTGCGGTGGCGATAATGATGGTGACCGGGTTCCAGCGCGGTGCTATCACTTATATGTTGGATGTGCAGTTCCGCCTGGCGCAAAAGCAGGATGTAACGGTGAGTTTTTATGAGCCAGCAGCCGCGCGTGCGCTTTACGAGTTGTTGGCCCTGCCGGGAGTGAATTATGCCGAGCCGTTTCGCGCGG
>CAMLRI010000427.1 GCA_946482385.1 uncultured Cellvibrio sp. | reverse complement strand
CAGTTTTCATAAGCATAAGCGACCTGCTGTTATTGTTGTAAAAGGCTTCCTGAAACCTGTACTTCCCTATTGATGTGAAAAGTTTGAGCGGAAAAGGTTTTAACTAAGAAATATGAAATAAAAAAAGCCCCTGGCTTGCGCCAGGGGCAGAGGGGGCTTAGTACTTAACCTGCAAACTCAAACTGGTGCGGCGTTCGTTGTAGAAAGCTGCATCCATATTGGATTCCCACTGGTTGTAATATTCCTGGTGCTCTTCCGTTAAATTCACCACTTGCAATGCTGCGGTTACGCCATCCATAAATTCATAGCTAACAGAGGCATCGATATAGTTGGTTGGTTTTTGGAAGTAGGCGAATTGGTAATCGCCTTGCAGGGTGCGGCCCAGGTACATTTTGCTGCGGTAGTTGTGGGCAATCCGCGCCTGTATGCCATCCATTTCATACCAGAGCGCAAAGTTGGATTGGTACTCGGAGTTGTTACTGCCGGGCATGGTATCGCCATAGTAATCCTTGTCGGCGCCTTTACCGGGTGAATAGGTAAAGTTGGTGTCTATACCAAAACCGCTCCAAAAACCGGGCAGGAAATCGAAGGTTTGTTTATAGCCGATTTCCAAACCGTGTACGGTATCGCCGGTTTCTTCGCGGCTGACCACAGAATCTATAGGCACTACGCCGGTAAATTCGCCAGTTTCAGGGTCGTAACCGCGCACTACACCGTCATCGTCCACTATATCGGAGCGGTAAATGCGGGTGTTCTCAACCTGGGTAAGGCCTTGCACCCAAAACATGCCCAGGCTGAGCATGCTGCTGTCATTCAAATACCACTCGTAAGTCAGGTCGGCGTTGTATTGCAGGTTGGGCAAGAGCGCCGGGTTGCCAATTTGGCTGCCGGAGTTGGCGCAGGCCACTGGGCCACCATTGGGGCGGGTAATGCCGCAAGAGTTGGTGCGGTTGACGTTGAGGCCGCCACCCAGGGAATCGGTGTTGTGGGTGCCTATGCTTTTGGTGAATGCAAAACGCAACAATTGCTCATCGTTAATATCCAGCGATAGGTTAACTGCCGGTAAAAACTCATCGTAACTGTTGATGGCAGTGACGGTTTCGCCAACAGAGGCCACCATGCCTGGGCCGAGCAGATAGGTTTCACCATTAATATCGACCGATGCCGCTGAGCCGGCCACGCTTTGGCTAATGGTGTATTCCGTTTCTATGTAGCGCAGGCCAATATTGCCGCGCACTGCCTTGCCCAGTACGGCAGTTTCCAAATTGCCCTGTAGGTAGAGCGCGCTGGTTTCGTCTTTAATGTCGTAAACATTGGCAGCATCGGCAACTTGCAGGTGTTGGCCGTACATTTTTTCGTGCCAGGCGAGTGGATTATCCATGGCTTTGGGATCGATAAAATACAGCTTGCCCAAACCGCTGGTGCCGTGGAAATCGCTGATGCCTTTAATCATGCCCTGCTCATTCAACTCGGTGAATGAAATAGGGTCGACATAGGACTCACCCGTGATAGGCGCTGGCGATACGGTATCTTTCCAGCGCGCCACAAATACATCGCCGTAGGCATTGGTGCGCAGCAGGCCGCCGATCCAACCATTTTTTTCCACATTGCGCTCGGCCATCCGCAAGCCTACATCTAGCGAGGTAAATGTGTTCCATAGCGGCTGCTCGAAAGCGTAATTGCCATCCAGGCGAATCACATTCAGGTCGGCATTGGAATAGGTGCCGGTGACGTTAGAGGATTTGGGGCTGTAGCGATTGAGGTTGCTGCCCAGGGTTTCGTCGACCAGGCTGACGGAACCATCGGCATTGGTAATGGGCAGGCCGGTGTTGGGCAGTACCCAGTGTTGTTTGCCGCCGGAATAAGCTATGTGCACCGGCACTTGGATGGCGGTGTCTTCCAGCACAATGCCATCGGGTAACACCGCATTAAAGCTGCCATAGCCCCAGGGGTTGGCCCAGGATTCCTCGCCGCCTGCCGGGCGGTAGCGGTCATTAATTTGCGAGCCATCGGTCAGGGTGGAGTCCACGGTGCTGTTGGCTTGGTCATCCACCGCTTCGCCGTACAACCAGCGCAGCTTGCCGGTAAAGGCGCCGCCATTATCAAAACTTAATTCGATATTGGTGTTGAGGGATTCTTTATCGGTGGCTGTCGTTTGGTTTTGGGTTTTGAGCAAGCGGCTCTGCCACAGCGCCGATGACATGGTGTACAAATTGCCGGGCAGGGTAATCATTTCGCCATCGCGATGGACAATATTTTCATAGGCTTCGGTGGCGCCTTCGTCCGGTGTTGCCCAGCCAATAATGCTCTGCCAGGATTGCTCGGCTACAAACGCCTGCGCATAAATATGCTCATCAAGCTTGGTATAAAAAACATCGCCGGTTAATTCCAGGGCATCATTAATGCGGTACTGCGCTGAGCCATTGATACCTGTGCGGTCGCGCTCGATAAAACGGTTGGCAGCTTGGTGGCCTTCAAAGGTGTAGTACACATCGTTACTGTCGCCATCACCGTTCACATCCACATTGTCGACTACATAGCCGGTCTCTTCACTGGCCAGGTTGCGCCAGCCAGACCAGCGGCCGGGGTTGCCGCCCTGGGAACCGTTCCAATAATCGGCGAGGTAAACGCTGCCATAAGACAAGTTAATGGAAGCGCCGAATTGGTTGTCGTTGTTAAAACCGAAAAAGCCGGAATAGGAACTGTCGGTTTCTTCGCCCAGTGAACCTTGCACCACCTCCACTTTACCCAGGGTGGTAAAGCCATCGTCCAATTGGAAAGGACGGTTGGTTTTGAGGTTGATGGTGCCGGCCAAACCG
>CAMLRI010000426.1 GCA_946482385.1 uncultured Cellvibrio sp. | reverse complement strand
ACCATGACCCTAGCAGGAGTAAGCTCGGGATTAAATCCCAGAGTAGGGCTAGCGGTTATAGGTTGACGCACCCCCCCTCTACTTGCCACAAACAAAGGGGTAGTACCAAAAGCTGCAGCCCATGAACCCGGTGTTGCGCCAGATAAATCAAACTTCCACAAATTGCCACGCATATCTCCAGCATAAGCAGCCACCATATATCCATTAGGGTCTGGCAAGAGCGCAGGTTGCGACAATGTACTTTCACTGACACCATCAGTCGCAATAAATACTGTGCGCGTTGTGCCAGAGCCACTGGCAATTCGATTCCACTCATCTTCAACATCAATAACACCTAGATAGGCTTTGGCTGAACCACCCTGGGTAGAGTTGTAGCCATTGCCCAGGAAAATTTTCCAGCGGTTATCTTTAGCCGGCGCCAATATGGGGCGACCCGTGATGTAACCCAGTTGCGGATATTGCGCCTCGGTCAATTCAAACAGCACATCATCTGCCGAGAAATTTTCCGGGTCAGAAATATCCAACACATAAATACCTCGGCCACCGCCCCCCAAAGAACCAACCAAGATGGTGCGCCATGCACCCTTTAAATAGGCATCAGTTACATAGGCGGGACCATCAACAAAATATTGGTGGGTATTGGTATTGTCTTTGCCGTAGTTGGACGCGGTCAAATCGGCAAACTTGGGGAAGCCCTGGGTGGGGATATAGGCAAAAACTTCCTTGCCTGCGGGGATAGTATCTGGGCTAGCTACTCGCGCATTGAAGGCATGCAGCATGCCATCATTGGCTCCAACGTAAATCATTTCCCTACGATTTTTCTTGCTGGATTCATAATAAGCTTTGTACTGGTCTCCGCCCAAAGCAGCAGGAAGACGGTCAAATCTTTGATCGTTATTACCCGCATACACGGGATCCGAGTTAACTATATCGCCAATAAAGTGTCCGGAATCACGGCTGCGCAATCCCGACACATTAGTGCCCCTAATCCAGTTTAATCGGTTCTGACCGTCAGTAGTCGTGCCGCCATCCATTAAATAGTTTTTTTGTGCAGCAGTTAAGTTGTCCCATAAAAACGCAACACCGGAAGAACCATCAAAAGTGAAAATCTTTCTATTGGCAGGAGTTGTATCAATTGACGACACCCAAACAGGATCTTCTTCTATTTTGCCATCAACACCAATTCGGGTTGCCTCTAATCTACCCGACCAACGGCTACTATCAAACAAAGCCGTATAAATAGTACTACCGGTATTTAAGCTGGTAGAGTTGGCAGCAGCGGCAGCGGCATTGTTATTCTCTCTGGTAGAAATATCCAATAACAATGCGGATAACCGATCTGTAAATTCATCTGGGTCAGCAGCGCTAAAAAAACCTCCGCGCCCATTAATAGCAGCATGGATCATATCGTCTACCTTGGTACCATTTTCAGCACCAGTCACAATTGTGGGCCAAGTTATGCTGGCACCCGTTGTTATGGCGGTAGCCACATCAGGCGATGGCGAAATATTACCCGTAACGCCCAAACCAATTGTGAATGTGGTCATATGCTGCCAAAAAGCAGGATCCAAGGTATTGGGCTTAACTCTATTGTTTAATGTTGAGCGCAAATCCTTTTTCCAAAATTCCATGGCCACATCAGCCAACGTATTGGATTGGCTATCGGCATAGGGCGCTGAGGGAGAATATTGATAAGTGGCAGGGGTACCACCTGCCGTGTGATTGGTAATTAGGCTTCCCGCTGTATTATCTGAATTACCGACGCCAGTGATGCCGCTATTCCAAAACCCATCGGACATTAACAATGCATAGCTTGCCCGGCACTCTACATGCGCGGTTGCATCATCGACGCCAGGGTTTTTGCCCCAGGGTCCTTTGTTATCCGTGCGCTCAAAATATTTTCCCACATGATACAACGCATTGGGTAACGGAGTGGAACCACTCATGGCAACAGAGTACAGCTCATCTAAAAAGCCTTGTTTACGAGTGGAATCGAACTTGCGCACACCTGTTTTAATAATAGGAGTACTAATACCGTCAATTGTTGTAGACGCCCTATTAATGGTACCGAAACCTACGCGCATATTATCTTGTTGCACTGAAAATGCACGACCAATACCTGCGCGCGCCGTTAATATGCGCGAGCGATAGTAGGTATACCAGTTAGCAAAATTTTGGATCTCCTGTTCATAAGTACATGTGGTTACACCACCAGAAGCCACACTACAATCTGTGCGCTTTCCGCTATCTCGACCATGTCCAGTATATGTCGCCGTGGTGGACTTTATTTCCACAAGCTCATACTTGGTACTATCCCATGCCTGGCTAGCCGTTCCAGTAAACCAATAATAGGTTGCGGGGTATAAGGATATTGAACTGCTGGTACTGGTTTTACATGTACCAGTGCTAGAACAAGCATACCAAGTAGAGCCAACCGAGTTAAAAGTACGGTCCTCTGCAACGGTAAGATTCCTACACTTGCTTTCACCTGTACCTGTCACCATAGGGTTGTGGTAAGCACAAGTAGGGCTTGCATTTGGCATAGAGGTAACGCCATCAGTTGACACCCATGGGGTGTACAATTTTCCTGGGTCGTAGTAAATGGTATTTAATTTCGAGCGCAGCAGCTTGCCATTGACGGCGGCAACCCCATCTATTGTCCATTCCCCTGGCGCTGCAACTCTAGAGTTAAAATTGGTTATCCCATTCGATGGAAAAACGTTCAGCACATCAGATACGCGATAAGTTTCCGGCATAATCTCGAACAACATCGAGCCCGAATCATCCAACACAAACATCAAGTTTGGTTCAGCGCCCGAGAC
>CAMLRI010000425.1 GCA_946482385.1 uncultured Cellvibrio sp. | reverse complement strand
CCATCGCGGCGGCTGGGATAAATCCGCCGTTGGCTCCTACGAAATCCGCGGCAAAACCCTCGGCCTGATCGGCTATGGTTCCATCGGCAGCCAAACCAGCGTGCTGGCGGAATCCCTCGGCATGAAAGTGCGTTTCTACGATGTAGTCACCAAGCTGCCCCTGGGCAATGCCGCGCAGGTGCGCGACCTGGATGAGCTGCTGGCCACCGCCGACATTATCAGCCTGCATGTGCCGGAAACTGCGGCCACCCAGGACATGATTGGCGCGCGCGAAATCGGCCTGATGAAAAAGGGCGCGATTTTGATTAACGCCTCCCGCGGCACTGTGGTGGATATAGACGCCCTGGCCAACGCCATTAAAACCGGCCATATCGCCGGCGCGGCCATAGACGTATTCCCAGAAGAACCCAAGGCCAATGGCGACGAGTTCATCAGCCCATTGCGCGGTTTGGACAACGTGATCCTCACCCCGCACATCGGCGGCTCCACCATGGAAGCCCAGGAAAACATCGGCATAGAAGTAGCGGAAAAGCTGATCAAGTACTCCGACAACGGCACCACCACCAGCTCGGTCAACTTCCCCGAAGTGGCGCTGCCCGGCCACCCCGACGCCCACCGTTTGCTGCACGTGCACGCCAACGTGCCGGGCGTGCTGTCGCAGATCAACAAAATCTTCTCCGACAACAAGATCAACATCGCCTCCCAGTACCTGCAAACCAACGACAAGGTGGGCTATGTGGTAGTGGACATCAACAGCGAATACAGCGAGTTGGCGCTGGAGCAGTTGAAAGCCATCCCCGGCACCATCCGCTGCCGCGTACTCTTCTAAATTCGCGCTGGCGCCAGCCAGCCAAGCGCCCACAAAAAAACGCCGCAACCCGAAAGGATTGCGGCGTTTTTGTTGGGGTTATTGTTATAGCGTTATGCCGGCACCCTAACTCAGGCGCCGGCATAGGCCATTACATGCCCCAGAGGTTGTGCAACAGCTCGGTTTTGCGCGGGTCGAAGCCGGTCCACTGGCCCCATTTGTCGTTGGCGCTGACCGGATCCCAGGGGGTGAGGTACCAGCCCAGGGTGTCGGCGGATTCCGGGTTCATCGACCAGTAACAGGCGTTGATACCCTTCTTCTTGAAGTAGTTGGCGGCGGCCTGCTGCCACTGCTGGTCCACATTGGTGGTGATATGGCTCCAGGTGGTGCGGTCGGCCTGGCTGGCTTTGCCGCTCGGCCAATCCATATTGCCGCCAAACTCGCCAATCAACACGCCGTAACCCAATTGACGCAGGTAGCCGAAGTGCTCTTCCCAACCCTGTTCCAACAACTCGGGGTTGATCTTGATTTGGCAGCGGGAATGGGCGGCGGCATCGCCTTCCAGGCCTTCACACTCGGTTTGTGCCGGGTCCATAAATTGCTTTTGCACAAATACCGATGGGCCATAGGTGTGGGGCGAGAAGACCAGGCGATCCTTGGGAATATTGAGCGGATTACTGCCGGCTTCAAACAGGTTTTCACCCCAGTTGGGGTTGAGCGCCTCGCTGCCGTGGGGCACGGGGGTGAGGGTGTTGGGCGTGCCGTCCTGGGAGTTGGCATTGGCCGATAAACCCTCCACAAAGATCAACATATTGGGGTTGACCTCGTCGATGGCCTGATAGGCCTCTTCCACCATGCCTTTCCACTCGGCCCAGGTGTAATCGTAGGGCTCGTTGAACACATCGATACCGATAATGTTGTCGACCCCCAAAGCCGCCGAGAGGCCGGCAATTTCACGCAGGTTGGCCAGCCATTTTTGCTTGTCGTAAGCGTGGATGGTGGTTACCGAGCTGGGGTTGTTGGTGGCGGAACAGGAGTATTGCTCGCGCATAAAGTCGTAGCCGACACGGGTGGCATCCACATAGGGCGGACGGGCATCCAAACGGCCAGCGCGCCAGCCGACGTAGTTGGAGCAGGAGTGGATATCAATAAACAGCTGGATATCGTTTTGGTCAGCCAGCTTGATGAAATCCTCCAGCGCCTGGCGGGCATTGGTTTGGCGGACGGATGGATGGTTTTTCAGGTAGGGATCGCGCCCCTGCGGGTTGTTGGGGTCCAGGGTTTGCGGCGCAATGGGCAGGCGCAGCATGGTAATACCCTGGGCTTTCAACTCGGTCATGGTCTGTTGCAGGGTGCGGCCGGAGCCTTGGCTGTTGTTCACCCACCACATATTGCCCACATAGAGTTCCATGGGGGCGCCGCTGGGGTTGTTGGGATCGTTGGATGGCTCGTGGCGGCCTTCCAAACCGAACCAGTTGCCGCAGCGCGCGGGCAGCAGCTGGCCATCTTTGGTGAGGTTGCCCTCGCTGTTCACCCGGAACACACCACCCACCGGGCTGACCGATGAGCTGGATGAGCTGCTGCTCGAAGACGAACTGCTAGAGGACGAGCTGCTGGATGACGAGCTGCTCGATGACGATGAACTGCTGGATGAGGAGCTGCTGGATGAACTACCGGTTACCGGGCCATAAGGATCTGGCTGGGCATCGCAAGTGGCATAGGAAATACAGCTTTGGCTGTTCTCCCATCCCCAGCCCGACTGGGTAGTAGTACAGAGTGGGTAGAGGCCGCCGTACCAGTTGCACTGGCCGCCGCTGGGCGCAGAACTGGAGGACAGGCTGGATGAAGACGAACTGCTGGATGATGAGCTGCTCGAAGAAGAACTACTGGATGACGAACTGCTCGACGAAGAAGAGCTGCTGGATGAAGAGCTGCTGGACGACGAAGACGATGAGCCAGGGGTACAAACACTGCCGTTAACGCTGGGTGTTTCTACCGCACCGCCATTGGTAACCCC
>CAMLRI010000424.1 GCA_946482385.1 uncultured Cellvibrio sp. | reverse complement strand
ACCACCAGGGCGCCATCGTCGCTGGCTTCATCCGCATCCAGGTTGCCGTCGATGCGGCTGTGCTGCAGTCGCACCTCGTTGCCGGACAGTATGGCCGCGTAATTCAAGATGTCGTAGCTGCCGGTACAGGGCAATTGCAGGCGGTATTTGCCGTTGCTGTCGGAGTTGGTGAAGTCGTAGCCAAACACCTGGCTGGTTTCATCGCTAATGCCATACACCAGGTTGCGGGTGACAGGGGCGCCGTTTTCAAACAGGAATTGGCCTTCAACGGCACACAATTGCGGACGGCTCAGTTCGATAGGCTGCAGTGGCGGGTTGCTGCAATCGCTGCTCAGGGCAATTTTGTG
Source organism: uncultured Cellvibrio sp. (assembly GCA_946482385.1). The sequence goes on along the minus strand of CAMLRI010000424.1, from coordinate 2,480 downwards.
GGTGACATAGCTGAAGTCCTCCTCGGCAAAGAAGATCACCTCGGCCTCCAGGTCGGGCGCCAGGCCGGATTGGGCGATGCGGATACTGGCCTGGCCATTGTTGTCGCTGGTGAAAAACAGCGAGGCAAAGTCGAAGTCGCCATCGTTGTCCATCACCAGGCCGCTCAGGCCACTCAGGGGTTGTCCCTCGGGGTTTTTAACTTCTACCCGCGCACAGTATTCCTGGGGTTGGCTAAAGCCGATGGGGTAATCCAGGTTCCACCATTCGCGCAGGAAGATCTCGTTGGTGACCAGGATTTCCAGGGTGAAGCTGTCGCTATCGCAATCGAACAGGGTTTGGTTGGCGGGAACCTGTTGGCCATCCTGGCGGTAGAGGGTGCCCTGGCCGATCAAATCCCAGAGCCCGCTGTTGGGGTTGTAGGTGTACACCGGCACCTGGAAGCCGGCCAGCTCGGGGGCGCTGTCGCCCTGGCTTTCCAGCAGCGCGCAGCTTTGGCTGGGAATTTGGTAGTTGATCAGCACCGGCTCTTCCGCCTGGGCTTTGTAGGCGGCGCCGAGCTTGGCTTGTTTTTGCTGGCGCGCCTTGCGCATGGCAGTGGCCAGGGTGTCGTTGCTGTTGGTTTTGATCTCGGCAAAATTAAACCCCACCGAGGCCAGCTGGTTGCCATCGGAATCGGCATAGGCACCGGGGAAAAACTCGGCATCTTCCGGCTCATTGGGGTCGAAGGTGCGCACCGCCACCTCCAGCGAGCTGGTGTCATCCGGCAGCAAGGATTGCGGGATATTGATCAGCAGGCTGTTGCTTTGCTGCTCGTCGTCACCGCTAACCTGGATATTAAAACCGGGCAGCTCAACGCCGGAGATGGTGGTGGCAGTGCCCGGTAACACGGTTTGCACGGGGACTGCCTGGAGCTTGGCGTCGATCAGGATTTGGTTTTCGGCATCCAACTTGCGCGCATAGCTGGTGAAGCCGGGGGCGCTGATATGCAGCGCCAGGCTGGTGGCGCCGGCGCCGCTCAGGTCGGCGCTAAAGCGCAATTCGCTGGAGTTTTGGTAGTCGCTGGCCAGGGGCGTGGCTGTGGCCAGGGTTTTTTCAGCCTCATCGAGCAGTACCAGTTCTACCTGCACTTGGTCATCAAAGGGGATATTGTCCCCGGCTTCATCAAAGCCGTTGATGGTGCCATTGATTTTTACAGTGACCAGTTCGGCAGGGGTTGAGCTGCTGCTGGCCTCGGAACTGCTTATCGCAGAACTGCTGCTGGAAGAACTGCTAGTAAGGGAGCTGCTCACAGCCGAGCTGCTGTTGGCACTGCTGGAGGAGCTGAGCGATGAACTGGACGCGCTGGAGGAAACACTGGAGGAAGCACTGGATAAGGAACTGGAGCTGCTGCTGTTGCCCTTATCGCTGCTACCGCCGCCACAGGCGACCAGGGCGAAGGTAATCAGGGTAAGGCCGAGCCGGCTAAGCGGTAACAGGCGGGTGGCAGGTAAAAGGGGGCGGATGGGTAACATAAGGAATCTCCCTGTAAAAAATAAATACAGGCCACCTGAGACCCAGGCAGCCCTGATAAGGCCGGGTAAAAAAACGGCAAAGTCCGGAAAAAGCGCGCGCAGTTTACGCAGGTGGTAAAAGGCGCACTGGGGTACAAGTTGGCAGTGCGAGCTGAATCACATTTAGCTTTTAGCTAAAGCCGTGGCACCCAGGTAAAACCCCAGCGCCGGCGCATGCTGGCACAGGGGTTGGGCGGGAGTTGTTAAAAGTTGTTGGCCAGCTGCTGCGGCAGCCAGGTGACCAGCCCTGGCCAGAGCGCCATTGCGCACAGCAGCAGCAGTTGCAGGGCGACAAAGGGCACTACCCCGCGGTAGATGGCGCTGGTGGGGATGCTGGCGGGCGCCACCCCGCGCAGGTAGAAAAGTGCAAAGCCAAAGGGCGGGGTGAGGAAGGAGGTTTGCAGGTTGACGGCGATCATCACCCCCAGCCAAATCGGGTCTACCCCCATGGCCAGCAGCACTGGTCCGACGATAGGCACCACCACAAAGATGATCTCGATAAAGTCGAGGATAAACCCCAGCAAAAACATGGCGAACATCACCAACAGCACCGCGCTGAACACCCCGCCGGGCAGTTGGCTAAAGAAACTGTGTACCAGCTCTTCGCCGCCAAAACCGCGGAATACCAGGGAAAACAGCGAGGCGCCGATCAGGATCATAAAAATCATGGCGGTGATCTTGGTGGTGGCCTGGGCCACCTCGCGCAGCCGCTGCCAGCAGAGTTGGCGCTTGGCCAGGGCCAGCAGGCAGGCGCCCAGGGCCCCTACCCCGGCAGCCTCGGTGGGGGTGGCGGCGCCGAGCAGTATGGAACCGAGCACCAGGCCGATCAGCAGCAGCACCGGCAGCAGGCTGAGCAGCAGTTGGCCCAGGGGGATGGCCTCCTCCTCTTCGGGTTTTACCGGGGGAACTAGCTGGGGGCGCAGCCAGGC
>CAMLRI010000423.1 GCA_946482385.1 uncultured Cellvibrio sp. | reverse complement strand
ACGTTGAATCCAAGTTTCCATTCGTTGACCTCTTCATTGGTATTACGGCTGGTCAGCACATAGTGGTTGGCGTATTCAAGGCGCAGGAACAGGCGCCCCTTGAGGTGTATGTAGCTGCCCAGGCTAGCTTGCAAAACGCTGTCTTCGCGATCTTCGGCTTCCACCAGGGTGGCGCTGGGATAGGTTTTAATTTCACCGCCGCCGATACTGAAATAAGGCGACATCCGCCAATGGGGGAAAGGCTGGAACAGCACCGCGCCCACCAGCATTTTGCTATCGGAAAATTGCCCGGTATTGGAATCCACCCGCACTTCGGCGGAAAGGTTTTTGGTAAAGCGGTAGCCCAGGTTAAAGGCCAGGCCATCGGCACCGGCAAAATCGCCGTAGGCAACACCCAGTTCAAAGCGGTCTTCCAAATAGTCGGCCTGGGTGGGGTCGGGGAAATCCGGCACTGAGCCATCGGGGGATAGGGTCAGGCGCATATCGCTGCGCTTAATCCAACCCTGAATGCCGCGATAGGTTTCGATTTTGATCCAATCGGTGCGGCTTTTAAGCAGGGTGATAGTTTCGCCGCGCTCGACTACGTGAAAAATCGGGTAGCCCAAACCCGGGCCGCCATACACATTAATAAAGGCATCGTTCACGGTAACTTGCAGGGGCTGGTCGTCGCCAACCCAACCGCTGAACCAGCCTTCATCCTGCTGTGCAGATACCTGCGCAGGCAATAGCAGCCACAACCACAGCAGGCCGAAGATAAACATAGAGTGCGGCCTTGCGGGGACGCGGGCTAAGCGGGCAACCATGCCGTGATCTCTTGAATTATTAATTGGGAATCGTCACTTCAAAGGGGTTGGCGTAGTACTGGCCATTGGTATCCAACCATTCGGAGAGCAGTTTAAGCTCCGCCGGGTTAAGCGCGCCGGCATGGTCGACGGTATTTTCCAATATGTCGTCCAACCAGGGGCGCACTCGCAAGCGCTGCCATTGTACCGTTTGCGTCTGATTAACATCGGGGGTGGCGCCTACATTATCCACTCGCGCCTGGAACGTCCATCCCGGCGTGGCATCGCCCGGCAGAGGATCATAGAAGACTATAGCGCCGGTTTTGTAATTTGCCGTTACATCCCAATGCAGTGCAAAGCGGTCGAAAAAGCGATTGCTGTTGTTGGCGGCCCCGCGGCTCATGGGCGGCGGCAATGCGCCTGTATCCACCATGATAGGAATAGGATTGCCCATATCGTCCAGCTCCAACACACCGGTGAGTGGGTCGAGGACTTCGAACTGGCAGTTATCTATATCCGAACAGATGGGCACATCATTCTCATCCACCTCTACCACGCACTCGGGAATAAAGTCGTACACATCTTCAAACTCACAGGCCGGCAAGCTGGTGGCCAGGCGATCCTCGTAAATGAACTGGATCAAGCGCTGGTTGCCATTGAGCAGCTGGTTGTAGGAAGTCATGCGCGCGTTGGCTTGGATCTTGGTGCGGGTTAGCTCCAATTGGCCAGAGGGCACTTTGATATTGCCCTCGGCATCCGCCGGGGAGTGGCAACTCATGCAGTTGGCGCCACCCAGTTCAGGGCGCTCGCGCTCCCACAGGGGTTGGATATGGTATTCGTAATTAATTACCACCCGGCAGTTGGCCGTCCAGCTTTGCGGCTCGCGGCAGGCGGTGGGTGTGGGGGCGGGAATATCGTCAACATTCGTAATGCCGGGTATCAGGTCGTTGTAGCGCAGGCTGATGGCATCGCTGGGACTAATACCCGGCGCACTCCATTCATCGCGGTAGAGCAAATCCACGGTTAATTCGCGCAGGTTGCGCTCCTGGCCGGGGCCGGCCATAGGGAAACAGGTAGTTTCACCACCTGTTTCAGTGCAGTAAGTAGATACGGCAGCAAACTCGGCCATGGTCTGACCCATCTCCGGTACCAGGGGGGCACCCAATTCATCGTAGCGCTGGGTATTGGGAAAGCTGGCCACAGTGGCGGCGCCAGTGTTGATGGACGTTGGCTCCAGGTCGCGGCGGCCATGTACCACGCTGGTGTTGGCCGGGTCGTGGCAGCCGTGGCAGGTCATGGTTTCACCCGGGCGCAGGTTGAGCCAATAGTTGTGGTTGCGGCTGATCTGGCGGCCATTGGCGTCGAGGATTTCCAGGGTGAAGGCCACATCCGCCGGCACTTTTACCATCACCGAACCATCCGGCTCTACCGGGCTGTAGCCGAGAATCTCTTGTAAACCATTCACCTGGTTGTAGGTGTTGGCATATATCTCATCCGGCTGGTCATCCAGGGTGTCGTCATCTGGCACGGATACGGCTTTGATAATGCGCACAAAGCGCGCCGGGCGCAGTTCCGCCGGGCGGGCGGCCAGTTCCGCCAGGTTGGCAGCACCGCTGCCCATGGCGTTAAAGCTGCCATCGGTATCGTAAACACTGCGGATATGCAGCAAGCCCACGGCTTCTGCCGCCAGGGCCAGGTCGGTTTCCGGCTCTATATAGGCGGGCGGGTTGGCCAGGTTTTCCAGGGCTATGGCCTCGGTAAACAACTTGCCATCTTCCGCCAGCACTACGGGCAGTTGGGTCTGGTTGGTCATGTCGTAAATCCAAATGCCGTAGAGCGGCTCTGCCTCTTCATAGCCTTCCACTGGCTCACCCTCTACCAATAAATCCGGCAGGCAGGGGCGCAGCCGCTCCAGGGCAGTTTCCAGCAAACGGCACTGGCTCCAGCTCACCAGCAGGCGATTGGTGCCATCGTACAGGGGGGCGAGCGAGGCAAAACGGCCGTGGAGGGATACCAGGCCAGGGGTAATATCAACCGGTTTGACCGAGATGGATT
>CAMLRI010000422.1 GCA_946482385.1 uncultured Cellvibrio sp. | reverse complement strand
TGCGCCAAATAGCCCCTGTCGTATATTTCATTATGCAAAATCGCTATTTATGATTGGCCCACCACCTGCATAAGCAGGCTGGCGGCGCCTTATAGGGCCACACACTAACAGTGCAATTAAGCGGTATGCCCCTTTAAACAATAAAAAATCTGTTTAGGTAGCAGCATGAAAATCGACTTTTTCACCGCAGTTTTGATCGTGTTTTGCCTGGGGGTTTGTGTAACGCTGCTGGATGTGGGAAGCCTTTTTTCCCTGGCGGAAGCGGGCAGTGATTAGTGCCCATTGGCTTAAGGATTAAGTCTGATTGCAGACCCTGACAAAACCCGCTTCGGCGGGTTTTGTTATTTGGGGGCTACGGCAATCAGCTCTTTTTCGGTGGCTATGGCAAACAGGGGGATATCCCAGCTGGCACTGGCGAGGCTATCTACCTCCTGGCAGCTGTGTGCCAAACCCACCAGATAGGGTTTGCCCTGGGGCTTTTGCTGTTTAAAGGCAAAGCTGCGGTCGTAAAAACCGCCGCCCATTCCCAGGCGCGCGCCCTGGCGGTCAAAACCCACCAGCGGCATCAAGGCCATATCCAACAAATGCGCCGGCAGGCGATGGGCGCTGCGAAAATCCGGCTCGGGAATCCCCAGGCGGTTGGGGCTGAGGGTCATCTCCGGGCGATAGTCCACAAACCATAGCTCGCGGGGTTTATCCGGGCGCAGCACCGGCAGGTAGCAGTGTTTGCCCATGCGCCACAGCTGCTCGGCCATGGGTTGCGGGTCTATCTCGCCATCGTTGGCGATATACAGGGCAATATGCTGGGCGCGCAATAATTGCGGCAGCTTCAGCAGTTGCCGCACCAGCAGTTGTGCCGCCTGTTGCTGGTCCTTGGGGCTCAGTGCCCGCCGCCGCGCGCGCAGTTGGGCGCGCAGGGTTTGGCGTGAATCTGTATCGCTCATTGTGTTTTCCCAATTCGGTTTTCCCCGGGAATGGGGTGCCGTTATTGTGCCGCGCTAAAAACGACAAAGGCCAAAAATCGCGAAGATTTTTGGCCTTTGAAAATAAAAACCCCGAAATGCCGCTACCAAGCTGGCCTTGAACCCAAAGGTTCAAGGTGGCGATACCTGTGGCTTTTTAGGCTTTCCGTCAGGCGGACATGCACACCAAGCTCAAACGAGATACTGCCGGACTAACATTTATCGGCTCAAGGACATTGTTGGATTGCAAACATTCCAGGGCGTGATGTCAGTATAACCCAGAGTTACCGGTTATTCGCAAATGAAATTATGCTTGGGTTATATAGCCGTTTAGTGATTAATCGTCTTAAACGGGGCTGGAAAAAAGTCGCTATTTGCGCTTATGGTGATTTTTAATCCAAGTTGCTTTTAATAAACACTACTCTCGATCCAAACCGGAAAGGGTGCGATCCAATTTCTCGTTCAGACGCAATAAATCAGATTGGTTAGCTGATCCACTTGTTCCGCTGGAAGCAGTTTTGGCCTGCAGCAACTCATGGCTCAAATTGAGCGCAGCCATGACTGCAATGCGCTCAAGGCCGATGACAGCACCGGTGCCACGGATCGCTTTCATGCGCTCATCCAGCAATTGCGCTGATTCCACCAGCGCCTGGCGCTCCTCACGCGGGCAGGCAACTTGATATTCCTTATCGAGGATTTTTACAAAAACAGTTTCGTTGCTCATGGCGTATTCTCGGGTGCTTTTTATCGGGTACTGTGCGCGGGTACTTTTTCTCGGGTGCTTTTTTCAGCTATTCAGCATCCAGATTGCGTAAATGGGTGATCATGGCCTCAACGCGGCTGCGTGCGAGCTCATTTTTTTCGATCAGCCTTACACGTTCGCGCTGCCATTCATTTTCACGCGTTTTAAGCTCGGCATTCTCTTGCTGCAGGCGATTGCACAGCAGGATCAGCTTATCCAGCTTGGTTTCGAGGGCGAGTAGCAGATCGTCAGACATGATAATAAGTAACCATAAAATAGCGCAGGTTGCCCACTATATTGTGCGGCCCGCAGGTGGTCAATCATAGAGCACAAGTTAATGTGAATTCGAGAAGATGGTTGCTATCAAGCGATAAACAAACAGGTTTTACTTGAGGTGCGTCAACCTTGGAATTCGCTATATAAAAAGTTTGCGGAGCCGCCAAGGGCAATCGTGATAGCATTTGCCCATTGCGATGAGAGGCCTACATGACTGAAAACACTTCCCCCGAGCAACTGCTCACCCCCCTGAATTTTGATGAACTCGCCAACCTGCTGGCTCCCTTGGGCACCCTGAATAGCCCCTCTGAATTGCACGGACTTTTATGTGGCAAATTGGCGGGTGGTGCGACGCTGAGCGAAACCCATTGGCTACTGGAAGCCGTTGAATTCCTCGATTTTATTGCTGCGCCCGATGAGCGTGTGCGTATTGCGCTGAGCAGGCTGTATCACACCACCAATGATCAGCTGCAAGGACAAATGAGCTTGAAATTGATGCTGCCTGACGATGACAGTCTGCTCAGTGAGCGCGTGCGTGGTTTGAGCGAATGGTGCCACGGTTTTCTGACCGGTTTTGGCAGTGTTGATCATCAAGGTAAACGTGTGATCAATGAAGAATTTGAAGAAATGTTGGAAGACATTGCCAATATTGTCCAAATCCAGGCTGATGACGAAGAAGATGAAGCCAGTTCAGAGGCCGATTACATGGAAGTGACCGAATACGTCCGTGTTGTGGTCAACTCATTGTATTTTGAATTTTCGGCTGAGCCTGCTGCGCCACTTGATCCATCCAGCAGCGCGCCTGCATCTGATTTGTTGCATTGACTGTGTGAACAACCGTGAAAAAAATGTGTGAGTTCACCCATGA
>CAMLRI010000421.1 GCA_946482385.1 uncultured Cellvibrio sp. | reverse complement strand
AGCGCGGCGCGGCTGCGCTGATTGTAGCTGGTTAGGGGCGCGCGGCGCAGGCCCATTTGCTCCACCGCGGAATCGTTGGGCACCCAGGTTTTAAGCATGGGCAGGGGCATTTTTTTGCTGTTTTCCACCGCCTCGCGGTGCAGGCTGCGGCGCATATCCACCTGGTTAAAAAAGCCGTAGATGCGCGCCGGCGCCGTTTTTTTACTCTGCAGGAATTCCACTACCTGCTCCATGGCGCGGATGCTGAGGGGGCTGGGAATCATGGGGATCAGCAGTATGTCCACCTCCTGCAACAGCAGCTCCACACTGGGCGAGAGGGTGGGCGGGCAGTCGAAGATAAGCACATCGGCCTTGTCGGCCAGGGGCTTGAGCAGCTGCTTGAAGAATTTTTTGTCTTTGGCCAGCGCATCGAACTCGCTGTCGAGGCTGCGCAAACTCAGGTCGGCGGGAATCAGTAACAGATTGGGATAGGGGCTGTAGAGCTCCATCTCGCCTATAGCCTTGCCTTTGCTGAACAGCTTGATGGCTTTGCTGCTGTTGGCTTCCTCCTGGCAAAACCAGCTGGCGGCCGCCTGGGGATCCAGATCCCAGAGGATGGTGGTTTTGTTGGCAGCAGCAGCCATATAGGCCATGTTGACGGCGGTGGTGGTTTTGCCCACGCCGCCTTTAAGGTTGTAGAAAGCGATTTTGATCATGGTTATCCCGCAGTCATCCGCCTGGTTGATATTCACCTTGTAGCATTTTTAACCAATAGCTTCAAAACCTTAGCGCATAAATCCGCCTTTGCCGCCAGATTATTGCGCCCAGGGCGGCGCCCTCGGAGTAGAATCCCTGCCCTTTCCGCTGTTGCCAAAGAGCCGCCCATGAGCACTAGCCACCCCTACGAATTACTCACCCCCGACCTGGTGCTGGACGCCGTGGAGGCCTGCGGCTACCTGAGCGATGCGCGCATACTGGCGCTCAACAGCTACGAAAACCGGGTTTACCAGGTGGGTATAGAAGGCAGTACACCGCTGATCGCCAAGTTTTACCGCCCCGAGCGCTGGAGCGATGCGCAGATACTGGAGGAGCACCAGTTCACCCAGGCGCTTAAGGAGCTGGAGATTTCCGTAGTGCCGCCCCTGGCCGATGCCACTGGCCAAACCCTGCGCCACTACCAGGGCTTCCGTTTTGCCCTTTACCCGCGCCAGGGCGGCCATGCGCCCAACCTGGACGATTTCGATGCGCTCCTCTCCCTAGGCCGCAGCCTGGGGCGCATCCACGCCCTGGGGCAAACCCAGGCCTTTGCCGCGCGCCCGGCCCTGGATGTGCAGAGCTTTGGCCGCGACAGCTACCAATTTTTGCTGGATAACGCCTTTATTCCCGCCAGTTTGCGCGAATCCTACCGCAGCCTGGGCGCCGACCTGCTCAAGGGCTGCGAGGCTATTTTTGCGCGGGTGAAGTACCGCCCCATCCGCCTCCACGGCGACTGCCACCCGGGCAATATCCTGTGGCGCGACGAGCCCCACTTTGTCGACTTTGACGATGCGCGTATGGGCCCGGCCATCCAGGACTTGTGGATGCTGCTATCGGGCGAGCGCGACCAGCAAACCGCGCAGCTGGGGGAGCTACTGGAGGGCTACCGCGAGTTTTGCGATTTCGACCTGGCCGAGCTGCAGCTGATCGAAGCCCTGCGCAGCCTGCGCATCATGCACTACAGCGCCTGGCTGGCGCGGCGCTGGAGCGACCCTGCCTTCCCCCATCACTTCCCCTGGTTTAACACCGAGCGCTACTGGGGCGAGCATATTTTGGAGCTGCGCGAGCAACTGGCGGCACTGCAGGAACCGACACTGGTTATTTATTGATCGCCACACTGGAAATCGCCCGGCCAGCCCCCAATAATGGGCATTCACCCCAAGGGCTTTGAACCCCGTGGCCTCTGGCGCTATAGCCCAGGGCCTCTGGCCATTAGATATAGCCCGGGGCCTCTGGCCATTAGATATAGCCTGGGGCCTCTGGCCCTTAGATATAGATAGAGACACAGCCTATGACCCTTCCCGCCCCCGCCCTTATCGCCGACAGCCTGTGGGAGAAGATCCGCAGCCAAACCCGCCTGCAGGCCGAGCGCGAGCCGGTGCTGGCCAGCTTCCTCTACGCCACCATCCTCAACCACGACAGCCTGGAGGCCGCCATCAGCTTCCACCTGGCCAACAAGCTGGATAGCCCGGCGCTGCCAGCCATGCTGATCCGCGAGGTCATCGAAGAGGCCATGGCCGCCGACCCGGCGATTGGCGCCGCCCTGCGCGCCGACCTGCTGGCCGTGAGCGAGCGCGATTCCGCCTGCTGCTCCCTGGTTACCCCCCTGCTCTACTTCAAAGGTTTCCACGCCCTCCAGGCCCACCGGGTGGCCCATTGGCTGTGGCAACAGGGGCGCAATTCCCTGGCGCTATTCCTGCAAAACCGCATTTCCTCGGTGTTCGCGGTGGACATACACCCGGCGGCGCGCATCGGCAAAGGCATTATGTTCGACCACGCCACCGGCATAGTGATTGGTGAAACCGCGGTGGTGGAGGATATGGTGTCGATCATGCAATCGGTCACCCTGGGCGGCACCGGCAAAGAGGCGGGCGACCGCCACCCCAAGGTGGGCAAGGGCGTGCTGATTGGCGCCGGCGCCAAGATCCTCGGCAATATCCGCATTGGCGACTGCGCCAAAATTGGTGCAGGCAGCGTGGTGATAAAGGATGTGCCCTCGCGGGTGATAGTGGCGGGCGTACCGGCGAAAATCATCGGCGAAAACCTGTGTGGCCAGCCTGCCCAGGATATGGATCAGCAAATCCGCTAACAGCCTTCCCCGGCGCCATGCACCATCCTGGCCA
>CAMLRI010000420.1 GCA_946482385.1 uncultured Cellvibrio sp. | reverse complement strand
GCTGAACGCCAACAAACTGTGTTTGTTGGCTGGCCCCGAAGGGTATTTACGGCGTGCCCTGCAAGGGACAGTGCTCTTTCCGACGCACCTACCCCTGCACAAACTTATCCGAACAATTAAAACGAATAACGAATCCCCATGGACATGGAGCGACCACTCACGGGGCGCGCGCGGATAATGCTGCCCACCGCACCAGAACCCTCTTCCGCTTCGGTGATAACAAATTCATCGGTGAGGTTATTCACGTTGAAATTCGCCACCAACTGCTCGCTGATTTCCCAGCTGCCGTAGAGGTTCACCAGGTTGTAGGCATCCTGTTTCAGATCGTTGTTGTCTTGCAGGTAGAAATCGGTAGTACCCTGCAGCGCCAGGCCGATGGTCAATCGCTCCCAATTCACTTCCGGCGAAATAGTCCAAATCAAATCCGCTTGGCGGCGTGGGGTATTGCCCACCATTGCTGGATTAGTGGCATCTTTGGAAATTTCTGCATCCGACCAGGTGGTGTTGCCGCGCACTAACAGGTAATCGTTGATGATGTACTTGCCTTCAAACTCAATACCTGTGGCCTCGTATTCGCGCACAAAAGTATCGCCCGAGGTAATTTCCGCGTTGGTTTCTTCAGTGATGGTGTGGAACAGGGTGGAATACAATTCCCAATCATCACCTTTCACTTTGTAACCCACTTCCAACTGCTCGACAGTATCGTAACCATCGGTGGTACTGTTGAGGCTGCCATCGCTGTTGAGTGAGCCGGCCACCTGGGTCAGGCGATCGGCCACCGCGCGGCCACCGTTGCTGTAGCGGGCAAATACCGATGAGCTATCGCCAATTAAATAATTGCCGCCCACGGAATAAGAGGTGTTATCCGCATCGTAATTCACACGGGTAACGCTGGCGTTTTGTTCATTGAGCGAACGCACACCACCGGCAATAAACCCTGCCGACACAGCACCGGAATTTTCCAGCAGCGCATCGCTGTCGAGACGGGTGATAACACCGCCCACCACTTCATACTGGCCAATGCTGCCATTGCCATTTAAATCGGTGGATACATTGCCGCCGCAGCAGCCGTCGAGGCGCACACCGCGAGCATCCACATTGTCCTGGCGCACACTGACATCGAAGGAGAAGCTATCGGTCAGCTCTACCGCCACATTCACATAGGGCGCGGTGGTGGTGTAGTCCAAATCCCAATCCCAGGCGAGGAAACTTTGGGTGAGGGCGCCGTTGTCGGCCAGCACTACATCCACCGGGTTGCCATCGGCATCGATACCGGCACCGGTGGCCACATAGTGGATATTCTCGCCGCCGTTCAGGGTTTGCATGCGGGTGTGCCAGCTGGTCCAGCTGGTATCAATACTTTGTTGCGAGAAGTAGTAACCGCCGGTGACAGTCACCATGTCGAAACTTTTGGTGAGGCGCAGATCGTTTACGGTTAAACCCAAATCTTCAAAGCGCGCATCGAACAGCAAATTGGTGTAGGCCAATTCATCGGGATTGGCGCTTGCGCCATTCACAGTTGCTACCACACCGCCCGAACAATCCAGGCTTACACCGCCCACGCTGGCGCTTTCACACAGGGCCATACCCTTGTTGGCGATGGTATCTGTGCCGCCGGCAAAGCCATCGGTAAAGGGGGAAATAAAGCCACCGGTCACACTGGAGGTGCGGAATTTATTGTTGATGCTCAGGCCATCGGCCAGCTCATGGTCAAACTCAAAACCATAGGCATTTACCTTGGATTCAATACCGTCGGTCACCGAGCGCTCCTCGGGGTTGCCGTAAGCATCGAAGGTGGTGATGCGCGCGGAGTTGGCGCTGTGCAGCGCTTCACTGCTGGCATCAAAGCCGCCCACCGGGCCGTAGGAACCATCGCCTTTTACCAACACAGGTGCAGGCAAATAGGTGGTCATTTTGTCGTCGAGGTTTTTGGCGTAAATGCGCAGGTAGCCCGCATCAAATTCTTTGGTCAGGTTGATTTTGATCTGGCCGCCGTCGTCGCCGCGAAAGCCGGTTTCGCGCACGCCTTCGCCGTTGCGGAAAAAGCCGCCGATATGGAAATAAATGCTGTCGCTCAGGGCGCCGCCGTATTCAAAATCAGTGCGGAATTCGTCGTAATCAACACCGCTGGAAAAGCCCAGGCTGCCGCCTTCTTCCTTACCGGTTTTACTGAGGATGTTAATGATGCCGCCGGGGGAGTTGCTGGCCAGGGTAGAGGCCGAACCGCCGCGCACAGATTCAATGCGGCTGACGGTGGAATCAAAGCGCACAAAGTTATCGGTGTTGCCGAAGTTGATATCGCCAAATTCCAACACGGGCAAACCGTCTTCGTGGATTTGCATGTATTTGGAGCCACCGGTCGCCAGGGGAATACCGCGAATGGTGATGTTGGCATTACCGCCACCGCCGGAAGATTCAGCGCGAATACCCGGCAGACTGCGGAACACTTCGCCGATGGAACGGGGCGAGAGTTTTTCCACCTCTGTGCCCGGCAGGGCGCTTACGGAAATACTGGTGTTAATTTTGTTGGCGTCTTTGCTTACTACGCCGGTAACGATCAACTCTTCCACCGGGGCATCGGATTCCTGCGCCAGGGCGGGCAGCGCCAGGCAGCCGGCGATTGCCAGGGCCAAAGGGGTGTGCAGATAGCGGATATTGTTACGCATGAGGTTCTCCCGAGTTATTGCTGTTATTGGTTGGATAGCTGTTGGTTGTCGTGTTGACTGGTGCCGATTGCCCCAGCTGCATTTAATTAAATCACTGTGATTTAATATGGTCAAGCCGGTAAAGCGATTATTTTTAAATCAATTGCCGGGCTAACAAAAAAGGGGGCTTGCGCCCCCGGGTTGATAGGGTTTAACCAGCTT
>CAMLRI010000419.1 GCA_946482385.1 uncultured Cellvibrio sp. | reverse complement strand
TGGGGCGCGTGCAAGTGCTGCAGCACCTGGGCATCGGCAAAGGCTTGCTGCCAGCGGGGCGAATGGATTTCCGGAGGGGCAATAAATATCTGTTGCATCAACGCTCGCTTAGGGCATTTTGCTGGGCGCGCAGCACCGGTTTTAACAGGTAAGACAACACGGTTTTCTTGCCGGTAATGATATCCACTTGGGTCATCATGCCCGGCATTATGGGCAAGCTGGGGTCGAAACCCGCGCGCTCGGTGCGCACCCGTACTATATAAAAGGTGCGGTCTTTGTCGTCGGTAATGGCATCGGGGCTGATCAACTCCACCCGGCCCTTAAGCCCGCCATAAACCACAAAATCATAGGCGGTGAATTTAACTATCGCCTCCTGGCCCGGGTGCAAAAAGGCGATGTCGCGGGGCGATATTTTGGCCTCTACCAACAGCTGGTCATCAAGCGGCACCATTTCCACCACCTCGCGACCCGGTTGCACTACACCGCCCAGGGTATTGGTGTAGATGCGCTGGATAGTGCCGCGCACCGGCGCACGGATTTCGGCGTATTTGATGCGATCCGCCAGGCCAGTGCCGCTTTCGCCCAGGGCAGCCACCTTACTCAACACATCGGATAATTCCGCGCGCCATTTGTTGCGGGTATTCAATTCCGTTTCGCGCAGCTTGCCTTCGGCCTCTTCCACAGCCAGCAACAGGCGCGATTCCTGGGCCTGGCTCTGCTCTTTATCGCCGCGGGCGCGGGCCACCTCCGCCTCCAGGCGCAGGATTTCCACCTCGGAAATCGCGCCACTGGCCAACAGCGGGCGGGTGACGTTCAATTCCTGGCTGGCCAGCTCCAGGGAGCGGCTGGCCTGGGTGAGCTTGGCGCGCACCTCGTTTAATTCCTGTTGACGCTGATCCAACTGGCTGCGGGCAATTTCCAGTTGCTGCTCCAGCTCGCGACGGTTGGTTTGGTAAAGGCTGCGCTCGTGGCTGGCGATATCTGCCGCGCCCTGCTCCACCTCCGCCGGCAAGCTAAATTCAGTGCCGTTGGTCAGCGCCTGCAAACGCGCCGCACGGGCTTGCAGTGCCAGGTATTCGGCGCGGTTTTCGCGGTAGCTGGAGACAAAACGGGTGGGGTCGATACGCAGCAGCAAGTCGCCCTTTTCCACCACCTGGCCTTCGTGCACCAGCACCTGCTCCACTACCCCGCCATCAAATGACTGGATTACTTGCAGCTGGGACGAGGGAATCACCTTACCTTCGCCCCGCGCCACTTCATCCACCTCGGCAAAGGCCGACCAGAGCAACAACAGCAGCAGAATAAGGCCCATTACCCGCAGCAACAGGCGCGCGCGCACCGGCTCCTGTTGCAGGCGCGCCCAGTCGGCGTCGGCCACCCAATCCTGCTGCTGGTTGTGCACTGGCTCCAGCCAGCGGGCATAGGCTTTATCAATCCAGCGACCAGCGGGTATACCCAGTTTGTCGAGCCACTGACCCAAACGCTCAAACCAACGCTGGTCGCCGCTGTTGACGGGGGGCTGCTTGAGGGAATCCGACATTATCCTGCCCTCCCGATGCGGCCTTGGCGCAGGGCTTCCACCACCTGGTCTTTGGGGCCATCGGCAACAATTTTGCCGGCATCTATCACGATAATCCGCTCCACCAACTCCAACAGCGAGGTGCGATGGGTAATCACCAACAGGGTTTTACCCCGGGCATAGCTGGCCATATTGCGCTTGAATTCCTCCTCGCTGGAGTGATCCAGGGCGCCCGTTGGTTCATCAAATAACAGGATGCCAGGGTCTTTTAGCAACGCCCTGGCCAGAGTCACACTTTGGCGCTGGCCGCCAGACAGCAGCTGGCCGTGCTCGCCCACGGGCATGGCCAGGCCCTGGGGATGGCTGTTGACGAATTCGGTAAGGCCGCTCAGACGCACAGCTTCCAGTAGGGCGGCATCATCGGCCTGGGGAGCGCCCATCAGGATGTTGTCGCGCAGGCTGCCGAAAAACAGGTTTACATCCTGGGATACATAACCAATATTGCGACGCAGCTCCGCCGGATCCAGCTGGCGCGCGTCTATCTGATCGATCAACACCCGCCCGCTACTGGGCTGGTAAAGCCCGGCAATCAGTTTTTCCAGGGTGGTTTTGCCCGAGCCATTGCGCCCCAAAATCGCCACATGCTCACCCGGGGCAATTTTGAACGACACACCGCGCAGTATCTCGCGCTCGTCCTGGGGGTATTTAAAGCTGACATTGCTGAATTCTATGGCGCCCTGCAGGCGCGGGCGGCTAATCCACTGGGCATCCGCCGGCCGCTCCACCGGTTTTTCCATAATCTGGTTGAGCGATTGCAATGCTGTGTGCGCCGAATGGTATTGCATCAGCAACCCCGCCACCTGGGCGACCGGGCTGAGGATGCGCCCCGCCAGCATATAGGCGGCGATCAACCCGCCCTGGCTGAGGTTGCCGCCAATAATCAGGTAGACACCGGCGATAATCACCACCATGGACACCAGCTGCTGTAACCAGAGGGCGCCACTGGTCACCGAGCCGGACAGCAGGCGCATTTTGACCCCCAGGCGCGATACCACCAGGGTCGCCCTTTCCCAAACGGCTTGCATACGGCCTTCGGCGCCGAGGATTTTTAAAGTTTCCAAGCCGGACAAGCTTTCCACCAGGGTGGCATTGCGCTGGGCGCCGGCGATCATGGCGCTGTCGCTCAGGCGGCGCATTTTGTGCTGCACGGCAGCGGTATAAAGCACCATCAACAGCACCCCGAGCAGAATCGGCAGCGCCAAAGGCCAGGCGATTAACAGCACCACCACCAGGAATAAGACAACAAAGGGCAAATCTACCAAGGCCAGCACTGTGGCCGAGCCAATAAAACTGCGGATAGATT